>NZ_CAWNWX010000108.1:29210-38519 GCF_963878195.1 Aeromonas sp. HMWF016 | reverse complement strand
CCACCCAGCCCCTCGATCCCCTCGAGTGCGATCTGCTGGATGTGTTCTGCCAGCGTATCTCTGCCGCCTACGACAACCTCTATCTCTACAACCAGCTGCTGCGAGCTCAGGAGGCGACCGTTGTGGCGTTGGCTGCACTGGCGGAGTTCCGCGACTCGGACACCGGCGAACACGTCTTGCGGGTCCAGAAGCTCTCCGATGCCCTGGTGGAAGAGCTGCAGCAGATGGCCGCCTACCCCGAGCAGCTCACCCCCGAGTTTGTCGAGATGATCGGTATGGCCTCCATCCTGCACGATGTGGGCAAGGTGGGCACACCGGACCATATCCTGCACAAGCCGGGGCGCTTCGATCCCGACGAGCGGGCCATCATGGAGCAGCATGCCGGCATTGGCGCCAACATACTGCACAAGGCGGGCGAAATGGTGGAGGGTACCAGCTACCTGTCGCTCGGAGCCGAGATTGCCCGTGGCCACCACGAGCATTTTGACGGCAAGGGTTACCCCGAACGGCTGGCTGGCCAGCAGATCCCGCTCTCGGCGCGGATTGTGGCGGTGGTCGATGTGTTCGATGCTCTGCTCAGCAAACGCCCCTACAAGGAGCCCTGGACTCTGGAGCAGACCATGGAGTACATCCAGTCCCGCTCCGGCACCCAGTTTGACCCCCATGTCGTGGCTGCTCTAGCCCGACTAGTCAACGAATCGCGGCTTCCCTACTCGCTCTGAATCTCATGCCATACCGGTGACGCAACCCACCGGTATGGCATGAAAACTGCCAATTTGTTGCATTTACCGCACACCTACTATCCCCCCGCGATAAACATCCTCTCTCTTTGGCGGCGATATCCGCTGAAATATGGTCATTTAACATCACATCGCTATAATGTCGGCCTGCAAACCCGATATTAAAACCAAGGAAATATCATGAGCCTGAACCTGGTACCGGCCGGCAAGAGCCTGCCCGACGATATCTACGTCATCATCGAAATCCCGCAGAATGCCGACCCGATCAAATACGAAGTCGACAAGGATAGCGGTGCGATTTTTGTAGATCGCTTCATGTCCACCCCGATGTTCTATCCGTGCAACTACGGCTATGTGAACGCGACCCTCTCTCTGGATGGTGACCCCGTCGACGTACTGGTTCCGACCCCCTACCCGCTGCTGGCAGGCTCCGTCATCCGCTGCCGTCCGGTTGGCGTGCTGAAGATGACCGACGAATCTGGCGAAGATGCCAAGATCGTTGCCGTACCGCACTCCAAGCTGACCAAACAGTACGACCACATCCAGGATGTGAACGATCTGCCAGAACTGCTGAAAGCACAGATCCAGCACTTCTTCGAGCGCTACAAAGAGCTGGAAGCAGGCAAATGGGTCAAGGTTGAAGGTTGGGGCGACAAGGCCGCAGCCGAAGCCGAGATCAAAACCTCTGCCGAGCGTTACGCTGCCAAGTAAGCGCAACCTGCAGATAAAGAAGGCGCCTTATGGCGCCTTTTTAGTGGGTTGTTGCGGCAAATTTTGGGGCGTTTCGCCAGCAGGATCCCCCTGAATATATATTTCGCGGCCATCTTGTTGCTGGTAGAGACGGTAGTAGTCGCTCCCGCAGCGATATCCTCCCTCCTTCTGACTCACCAGCTCGCAATTGACCGGCAGCACCTCCAGCCACTTGATAGCCTGCTGGAAGCGCAACCACTCCTGCCACTCATGTTCGCGCGCCAGCTTGTCGCGCAGGGCAAAGGCATCGATACCGTCATCTCCCTTGCTGACGATGACAGGCCCCGCCACTGCAGGCAGGCTCACCGCCACCAACCATCCCAAGAGCCACAGCTTCATAACCCCTCCTCGTGACTTTTTTTCACAATTAAATTTAAAGCCACATCAGTCTGTTATCCGGTTCACAAAACGAAACATCGCCAAACTGGCCCCGCTTCACCTAGTTGTTAATTATCATCCCCGGCAGGAAACACCGCCATGAAGCCAATCGCCGCGCTGTTGCTCGCTTTGACCCTCTCTACCACCGTTCATGCCAGCGAGATCAAGATGAGCTGGCAGTGGCAATCGCCGGGCGGTCAGCACCAGCACTTTCAGCTGACTACAGATGATCAGACCCTGGCAGCGAGCCAGCACGAGATGCAGCTGCTCGATGCCTCCCTCACCAAGCCGCTGGAGACCCTGTACGCCTACATAGGGCCCAGGCTCTACAACAGCATCAATCTCATCAATCAGTACAGCCCCGAGACCGCCACCAAGTTTCGCTCGCTGGAGCAGGCCTTCACCCTGCACGATGACAGCATGGAGTCGCAACTCTTCTGGCAAGCCTACCAGCAGTATCAGGATGACGCCTTCTACCAGATGATGGTGGTGCCCTGCGTGCATCCCTCTAATCGCAAGCTGCCCTGCGTGCGGCCCGACTACTCGCGACTCTTCTACCACTTCAAGGACTCCCTCAAGCCGCTGGCCCGCCAGTTTGCCGCCAAGGATCTCTCAACCAGCGTCAGCCTGCTGCAGGAGTGGCTGAACGCCATCCCGACCCAGCCCGAGCAGATGGATCACTTCGCCCCTCCGCTGCAGGCACTGCAGGAGAACAAGGCAGACAGCGACGAGAAGGCGCTGCTGATGGCAAGTCTGCTGGCCGAACTGGCGCCGCAATATGTGCTCAGCATCATCTATCCCGACATCAGCATCGGCAGCGTCTCGCCCGCCTGGCTAGCCATCACCGCCGACAGCGGCCTAAAGGGCGATACCCTGATGATCAACAACCAGCGCCAGATATTGCTGACCGGATCTCCGCTGATGGTGCAGCAGATGGCACTGGCCAGGATCCCCCTCGTCAGCCAGCCGCTCTACTGATCCCGAGAGCTCAGACCAGCAGCCAATTCATTGATTTTTATCGATGTCATGCCATCCTAGCCCACCTCGTCAAACCGACGGGGTGGTGGCACTTCCGAATTGCGATTCTATTTAACACTTTTTAAACAGATCCGATCAGTTTAGGATGAAGCTCGCCCATTCCCTCAATCTGAAACTCGTTATAACATAACAAATGGAGTGTCATCAGGATGAAACATCTCGTACTTACTTTGGCGCTGCTGCCCTGCCTCGCCTTCGCCAGCAACATCAAGGAAGCGAACCCGGTTCCGCTGGTCAATATCAGCGACAAGGGTGAGCTGGTACTCAGCGGCAAGGAGATCAGCTACCAGCCGTGGCAGAGCAAGACGCTCACCGGCAAGGTGTTCATGATCCAGCATATTGCGGGTCGCTCCAGTGCCAAGGAGCTGAACGCCCCGATGATCGAGGCGATCAAGGCAGCCAAGCTGCCCCATGACAAGTACCAGACGGTCACCATCATCAACAGCAATGACGCCATCTGGGGCACCTCCGGTTTTGTGACGAGCAGTGCCGAGGACAGCAAGAAAGAGTTCCCCTGGTCCGCCATCGTGCTGGATGCCAAGGGAATGGCCCGCAACGCCTGGGATCTGGCGCCGGAGAGTTCAGCCATCATCCTGGTGGATAAAGAGGGCAAGGTGCTGTTTGCCAAAGATGGCCAGCTCGATGCCAATAACATCGCAACCGTGATGGGGCTCATCAAGTCCCATCTCTAAGTCAGAGAGAAAGGGCGCTGATGGCGCCCTTTCCATAAGAGTCTATGGGTCGTATCAAGCTTAAAATCTGGATCGTGTTGCTGGGCTGGTTGTTGCTGCAACCCCTGCTCGCCCGGCATCAGCTTGACTCCGCCCTGCCCGGTCACGACAACCACCACTGTCTGGTCTGCGCCCTCCATCTGGATGGCAAACAGGCTATCACCCCTACCCCATATTGTTACGCTGATAAAACAGCTGACACACCTGTTGTTGCGCTCATGCAACATTCGGCAGATGCCACCCCGCCCCACAGCTACGCAATCCGTGCGCCACCGCTCGCCGCTTTTATCTATCCCTTTGTTTAAGTTCTCTTTTTGTTATTAAAAGGATTCAAGATGAAAGCAGTTACCCTGTTGCTGGCGGTAGCCACCTTTGCCGCGCATGCCAATCACGATGAACACGAAAGTCACAGCCACGGCGCCCACGAACATGGCCACGGCCATCTCAATCTGGTGGTCGATGGCGACCAGCTGATGATCGAGCTGCAAGCCCCTGCCGCCGATCTGGTGGGCTTTGAGCACGCAGCCAAGAGCGATGAAGAGAAGGCGCAATACGCCAAGGCGATCGCCCGCCTCCAGCAGCCTGACACCCTGTTCCGCTTCGACCCGGCCGCCGGCTGCAAGCTGACCCAGCAGGAGCTGCAGACGGCCAAAGAAGATCACGACCATGACCATGACCATGACAAGGCTGCCAGCGGCGAGCATGAGCACCACCATGATCATGACGAAGCGGGTCACGCCGATATGGGCGCCATGTATACCTACACCTGCGCCACCCCGGCCAAACTCACCGGTCTTGAAGCGACCCTGTTCAGCGTCTATCCGAGCCTTGAGAAGCTGAGCGTGCAGGGGATCCTGCCCACCGGCCAGACCGCAGCCGAACTGACCCCGTCCGCCAACAAGCTGAGCTGGTAACGCCATGAAAAACGCCGTGGTTGAGATCCGCGATCTGGCCTTTGCCTGGCCGGGTCACGAGGTTGTACTCGACCTGCCCACCCTGACCATTGCAAAGGGCGAGCGGGTCTTTATCAAGGGGCCGTCGGGCTCCGGCAAATCGACGCTGCTCGGCCTGCTGGCCGGGATCCAGACCGCCAACCACGGCACCCTGGAGGTGCTGGGCCAGCCACTGGCCCAGCTCTCTGGCCGCGCCCGTGACCACTTCCGGGCGGCCAATCTCGGTTACATCTTCCAGCAGTTCAACCTGCTGCCATTTCTCTCGGTGCTGGATAACGTCACCGCTGCGCTCACCTTCTCCCCCGAGAAGCGCAGCCGGCTGCAAGCCACGCCACAACAGGAGGCGAGCCGCCTGCTGGCAGAGCTGCAACTGCCGGACGAAGCGCTGCATCGTCCCGTGCACGCCCTCAGCATTGGCCAGCAGCAGCGGGTTGCCGCCGCGCGGGCGCTGATTGGCTCACCACCGCTGGTGATCGCCGACGAGCCCACCTCGGCCCTCGACACCGACAACCGTGCTGCCTTTATCAAGCTATTGTTCGAGGAGTGCGACAAGCAGGGTTCGACCCTCATCTTCGTCAGCCACGACCCTTACCTCGAACCCCTTTTCCCGCGGGTTGAAAATCTGCAACTGCTCAACCGGAGGGCATCATGCTAAAACTCGCCCTGCAAAGTCTCTGGGCCCGCCGCCTCACCGCCGGGCTCACCCTGCTGGCCATCGCCATCAGCGTCACCCTGCTGCTCGGAGTGGAGCGGGTGCGCAATCAGGCGCGCGACAGTTTTGCCAATACCGTCTCCGGCACCGATCTCATCGTCGGCGCCCGCTCCGGTCAGGTGAATCTGCTGCTCTACTCGGTGTTTCGCATCGGCAACCCGACTAACAACGTGGGATGGGACTCCTATCAGGCCATCAAGCAGAAACCGGGCGTCGCCTGGACCATCCCGCTTTCGCTTGGTGACTCCCACAAGGGATTTCGGGTGCTCGGCACCAATGGCGACTATTTCACCCACCTGAAGTACGGCCAGCAGCAGTCGCTGCAGCTGCGCGAGGGGCGACCATTCGACACGCCATTCGAAGCGGTACTCGGCGCTCAGGTGGCCGAGAAGCTCGGCTATCACCTTGGCCAGTCCATCGTCATCGCCCACGGCGCTGGCAACACCTCCTTCAGCCAGCACGACAACCTGCCGTTCAAGGTGGTGGGCATTCTGGCACCGACCGGTACGCCCATCGATCGCACCATCCATGTGCCGCTGGCGGGGATCGAGGCGATCCATCTCGGCTGGGATACCGGTCGCCACAGCAAGAACGTGACACCGGAGCAGGCGCTGGCGCAGGATCTCACCCCGAAAACCATCACCGCCTTTATGGTGGGGCTGAGCAACCGCATTCTGGCGTTCCAGCTGCAACGCACCATCAACACCTATCCCAGAGAGCCACTGATGGCGATCCTGCCGGGCGCCGCCCTGCAGGAGCTGTGGAGCCTGATGAGCGTGGCGGAAACCGCCCTGTCGGTCATCGCCGGTTTCGTGGTGGTGGCGGGTCTTATCGGCATGCTGACCACCTTGCTGGCCGGGCTTAACGAACGGCGCCGCGAGCTCGCCATATTGCGCTCCCTCGGTGCCGGCCCCACCCATATCTTCCTGCTGCTGGCGCTGGAGGCGATGGCGCTGACCACCGTCGGCATCGCGTTCGGGGTGGCAGTGCTCTATCTCGGGCAGGGGCTTGCTACCCCCTGGCTGCTCAGCCACTATGGCCTGCAACTGAGTCTGGGGCTGCCGAGCGCCTACGAGTGGCAGTTGCTGGGGCTGGTGTGGCTGGCGGGCATGGTGATCGGCCTGCTCCCCGCCGCCCGCGCCTACCGCTACAGCCTGAGCGATGGCATGAGTATTCGCGTCTAGCGAGACGCCCAAAATAGAAACAGAAGGACAGATGATGAAGTGGAAAATAGTGGCGCTGCTCGCCAGCCTGCTGGCTCTGCCCGCCATGGCCGCAGACGATTACAAGACCATCGACTGGGACGTGCTCATCCCGCAAGGGGAGAAGATCCAGCCGCCCCCGCCGATCAACCATGACGGCAACTTTGCCTCGGTGCCGCAACCTGTGGGTGGCGTGAACAAGAAGCTGAATGAGCAGAACGTGCGGCTGCCGGGCTTCGTGGTACCGCTGGAGGGAGATGCCAAGAAGATCACCGCCTTCCTGCTGGTGCCCTACTTTGGCGCCTGCATCCACGTGCCGCCCCCGCCCACCAATCAGGTGGTCTATGTGAGCTACCCCAAGGGGGCGCCAGTGGATGACCTGTGGGACGCCATCTGGGTCAAGGGCAAGATGCGCACAGTCAGCTCCAGCCACGAAATGGCCACCGCCTCCTACGCCATGGATGCGGTGGAGGTGAGCGTTTACGAGGAGTAATCCTCTCTTTGCAAAAAAAGCGGCCTCCACGGAGGCCGCTTTGTTATCTTCAAACTTGGCTTGGAGTAACATTCACCTCCTGCACCTGTGCGAATGGAGTCAGCATGGCCGATCTGCCCCCCCCCAAGAAAGAGAGTTCGATCCTGAGCAGTCAGGAGCAGACTCTGCGTCTGGCCCGCAGCCGCGGCATCGACGGCATGCTCACCCGCAACACCGACAGCACCTTCGAACAGCGCGCCACCTTTCGCCATCTGGCGGATCAGGCCGCCCGCCAGCGCAATCTGGAAGCCATCATGGTGATGGCATCCCGTCACTGCGAAGAGACCGCCGCCGGCGGCGAGATGGACAGCGACTGGCTGACCCGTTTCCTGCAGCTGGCGGAAGATATCAGCATGGTGCCGATGCAACAGCTGTGGGGGCGGATCTTCGCACTGGAGGTCGCCACCCCGGGGCGCTTCTCTATTCGGGCGCTCTCTACCTTGAAGGAGATGACCCAGCGCGAAGCCCAGCTGTTCCAGCGCATCTGCTCCCTCACCTGCCACTATGCGGGCAGTGACGAGCAGCGCCTGCTGCTGGGGCTGCACAAGGGCGCCAGTCTGCTGAGCCGTGCCAAGGCAACCCGGCTGGGGCTCGGCAAATATCGCCTCCCCTACAGCGCCCTGCTGCAGCTGTTCGAGCTCGGTCTGCTGCACAAGGGCGAGCTGGAGTCCGGCCCGCTGCCCGCCGATGGGGTGGAGCTGGAGTTTGGCAACCAGCGCTGGCGGCTGCAGCGCAAGCAGAACAACATCACTCTGCTCTACTACCGGCTCACCCCGGTGGGTAACGAGCTGGCCCAGCTGCTCACCGATGCGCCGCTGGATGAGTACCTGCAGGATCTGAAAACCGTGCTGGTGCAAGGGATGCAGATAGAGGTGCAGCAACAACCGAGCGAGCCGCCCCCCTCCACCACCGAGCCAACTCCCGCAAGCCATCCCTGAACCCGTTCCTAAACACCCCGGGGAGGTAGCCCCTCCCTCATTGCGAATAGGGCGATCTGCATTGCTCTCATCTTCAAAATGATGTGCAAAATGCAGATCGAGCCCCCTCACCGTCCCCATTTTTTGCAACTTGCAAAACAAAATCCCCACCACCACGCTCGCCAGCCCTTTAATGACATAAAAATCATTAAAAACGGAACATGGCCCATCCTTTGCAGATACTTTTGATGTAGATCAAAATTCAACCACCATAGTTCGGGAGCAACGCCATGAGAGTCAATCAACCGGTTACCCAACGCGAACGTCTCTATCCGGAACACCAGAGCCTCATCTCCACCACGGATCTGGAGAGTCGTATCACTTACGCCAATGACGAGTTCTGCGAGATTGCCGGCTTCCAGCTGGACGAACTGGTGGGACAACACCACAATCTGGTGCGCCACCCGGACATGCCGAAACAGGCCTTTGGCGACCTGTGGGGTCACATCAAAGAAGGTAAAAGCTGGATGGGGCCGGTGAAGAACCGCTGCAAAAATGGCGACCACTACTGGGTCAGCGCCTTTGTCACCCCGATCAAGGATGCCAATGGTCGGGTCGTCGAGTACCAGTCAGTGCGCACCGCGCCGAGTGAGGAGATCAAGCAGCGGGCCGAGAAGGTCTATGCTGACCTGCGCAACAACAAGCTGCCGCTGCAACTGCGCATGCCGACCTTCTCCCACACTCTGGCCATCAACCTCTGCCTGCTGCTGAGCCTGGTTGCCATCCTCAGCTTTGGCTACGCCAATACCGTGGGCTGGCAACTGGCTCTGGCCGCCATTCCGCTGGCCGTGGCCGCCATCACCCTCAACGCCCTCTCCCGCCGCCTCGGCAAGCTCAACAAGATGGCTCGCAGCCGCTTCGACAACCCGCTGATGCAGCTGCTCTACACCAACAAGGTGGACAACATCGCCGCCATCGAGCTCTCGATGGTGATGAATCAGGCCGAGTTCAACGCCGTGCTGGCCCGCACCCAGCAGACCTGCAGCCGGATCCTGCAAGCCGCCGAGGGGGATCTGCGCAACGCCGAATCCATCACCGAAAACCTGCAGCAGCAACAGGCCGAGACCAATCAGGTGGCGACCGCCATCACCGAGATGTCCGAGTCCATTCGCGAGGTTTCGCAGAGTTCGACCGACTCCTCCAGCCTGCTGGACGAGACCGCCGATCTGTTCAAGAGCGGCAACAGCAGCGTCACCGAAACCGTCGCCGCCGTTGCCGGCATGAACAGCGAACTGACCACCTCCAGAACGGTTATCAGCGCGCTGGTAGGTCACTGCCGCGATATCGACGGCATCC
>NZ_CAWNWX010000108.1:0-29196 GCF_963878195.1 Aeromonas sp. HMWF016 | reverse complement strand
ATCCTCTACCAGCGAAATCCAGAAGATGATCACCGAACTGCAAAACAGCTCCGGCGAAGCAGAGCAGGCGATGGAGAAGGGCTGCCTGCTGGCGGACAGCTGCCAACAGAAGGCATCGGCTACCGGCGCCATCCTGCAGCAAATCAACAGCATGCTGCAGCAGGTTGCCTCCGGCAGCAGCCAGATTGCCCACGCAGTACAGGAGCAATCCCACGTCACCGCCGAGATCAACCGCAACGTGCTCAGCATCAAAACCCTGGCCGATGACTCCAGCGTCGGCAGCCAGCACGCCGTCCACGGCATCACCCAGCTGGTGACCCAGCTGAGCGACCTCAACCGTCTGGTACGCCAGTTCCAGAAAGGGGCTCCGGCAACCCAGAGCCGCTACGAGATGCCAGCCGCCCGCGTGGTGCCGGTTCGCTAAGCCAGATACAGACAAGCAATCAGCGCAGAAAAACCACATGGGCCCTTGGGCCCATGTGGTTTTTTAATGCCTGCCAACAAAAGGGCGACACTCCCGCTTTCGCCTTCCAATTTTCCCTTGCCTTGATAGACCACAGCTGTTGAGCGCCGCCATCACCATCCAATGTTTATTAATTTATTGATCCTGCTCAGAAAGTTACCATATCCCTCTTCCTTACAAAGCTCCATTCGGTAACATATCCGCTTGGCAACCTCTCGCAGGAGTCAGCCATGAGCCAGACCAGCACCATATCGCAGGGAAAAAACAGCAGACTGGAGGCTGAAATTCAGGGGCGGTAGCGTTGTTTGATGAAACGGATAAGCTTGTGATGGAGTCATGTACCTCCTCGATATTTCAACATTCATGTTCTTATTATTAATTAATAAGGAAGGATAAAATAATGGCTATTAACAATGAAAAAGATTTAGGAAAAGCTCTTAACGAAGATCAAGATACCATTGAGATAGAAGGCAGCTTAAAAGATAAAGTAATAAAAATTAAAGCAACTGGTAAAGTTGCGTGGGTTGTTGCAATCGGAGCAATAGGAGTTGCTGTAGTTGCGATTCTTTACCCCGTACCAGAACCGGCAACTCAAGCAGGCGCAAAAGGTATCGCCGCATTAACAGGAGGAGCCGCCGTCGGGATCTTAGGTGCTGGAACAGCTATGAGCGCGATAGCTATCTCTGTTGCGTCTGGAGGTGTTGCCGCGCTTAACAAACTCAGAGGTTATAAAATAATTAGCAATTCAGGTGACAAACTCGTTCTAAAGAAAAACTAAAAATAGTACCACTAGGCAGTAAATCACCATAGCTTTGCTTTGGAGTTATGCAAAGAGTTTAATTACTCATCATCAGCAAGAGTCATTTAATGCCAAAAAACAAAATTTCTAGTGTTCCTAGATTTCACTATGACATATGGAAAGGGCCATCATTATGATATTAGAAAACCATAAATCAATTTCTTATGTTGAAAACAATAATGCTTCACGTGGGTATTCTAAACTTGCTATCGACTTTGGCATGGCCGCTGATGCATTAATTGAAAAATACCGTATTTCAGGGGTTGGAAACTAGATTGCTCCAGTTGCCCACATATCGAGACAAGTTATTGAACTACATTTAAAAGCATTAATGCATTCAATAAATACTTTTGATAAAACCTTTGATACTGCACCTCTTAATAGCCATAGTCTTGAAACGATATGGTTAGCTTGCAAAGATTGGCTCATCATCGGTAATGGTTACAAGCTTAATGATGATGCTCGCCTTGAAATGACAAACAATATCATTACTGCATATCATGAAATTGATCCTTCGGGAGACCTATTTCGCTTTGGCATATCTAGAAAAGTCGCGTTCAATAAGCAAAAGAGCTCTGACCGTGTAGGTATATCTTTAGATGATTTTGAAAATGAGCTCAAATCGGCACAATCCCTTCTTCGTCACTGGGAGGCAGTAGTATTTAGAGAGAGGGTTAATATTGAAATGGGTTTGGAGAATGACCCATATTTTTTTCAGAAAACTTCTCAAGAAACTCGTAATCCCCACATTTCAGCCACCCAAACATTAATAATCAGGGGCAGTAACGTGTTTTTTGTAGGTTGGCGAAGAGTGTAGTGAAGCCTAACAGACGAGCATTTTCACGCCAGCAAATTAAGGGCTCAAATGGATTTCACTGCTCGATAATGACAAATTTTCAGATATGTTTCGCGGTAAAATGTTGGCGTCACTTAGTTCAGCACCAATATACTGACTTTTAGCCAAACATACGAGATGCCGTCAAATTGGTGGGTGTCCTAGATTTCCTATATTTATTTTACTGATTGGAGAGGGAAAATGGGGAAAAAAGAGACCTCAAAAGGTGAAGTTGTAGCTCACATTGTTAGATCTGAATCTGTAATTAGCCTAGGTAAAGAATATGCAGAGCTGGGCATAGACGCAGCTTTAGAGTCAGGAGCACTTAAAGAAATTCCTTTTGTCAGCACAGTCGTAAGCATGTGCAATAGTATCAGCATGGTTAAAGATCATATATTTGCAACCAAGCTAATTAAATTTATTGATCAGTTATCAGACATACCACTGCACGATAGAATGATAATGATTGATAAGTTAAACGAAGATGATAAGTTCGCCGGAAAAGTAGGCACTGCACTAATTGAAATTCTCGATCGCATGGAAAGTGAAGCAAAGCCAGAATTAGCAGCAAAGTGTTTTGCTGCTTACGCCAAAGAAATTATTAACTATAGTCAACTTCGTCACATGCTTCATGCACTTGAGAGAATACCAACATTTGAAATCAATGGAATTGCACTATTTTCTCAATCAACGATAAGAGAATCACTCAACATGGAAGAGTCGACTCTATTGGCGTATGTAAATGCGGGATTAGGTGTTAATAATGGTGGTTTAGATGGAGGTGTAATAATTCCAACAGAGCTTTGTCGCTTATTTATAAGCAGCGGAATTATTCCAGCCCGTAGGTTCGAATAGCGCAGCGTATTCGGACAATCGCGAATAACCCCGCCGCGATATAAGCAAGGATCGGAAGATCCTCTTGCGGGGTTGCTATCGGCTGCCTTGGAGTAACTCAAGGCTCGCTGGCACCACTATAAGCTGGATTTATGGGTTTTACGATAATGACCCAACTTTTGCTTATAGTGGCTGCCGCCAGCCCATCAGCGCCTGTGGTAGCCAACTGGCCGGCCGCCGGGCGCTTGTTATAGGTTCTTCCGATCCAACTACAGGTAGTTCCCCTGCCGCAGGGCGGTCAGCAGCTCATCCACCAGCGCAGCGACCGGCTTGCCGGCGTTGAGCAGATGGATTTCCGGCTGCTCGGGCGCCTCATAGGCGGAGTCGATACCGGTAAAATTGCGGATCTCCCCTGCCCGCGCCTTTTTATAGAGCCCCTTGGGGTCGCGCTCTTCACAGACGGCGAGCGGTGCATCGACAAAGACCTCGACAAACTCCCCTTCACCCAAGAGACTGCGCACCAGCGCCCGCTCGGCACGAAACGGCGAGATAAAGGCGGTGAGCACAATCAGCCCCGCATCCACCATCAGCTTTGCCACCTCGCCGACCCGGCGGATATTCTCCTGCCGCGCGGCATCATCGAAACCGAGATCACCGCACAGGCCGTGGCGCACATTGTCGCCATCCAGCAGATAGGTGTGCTTGCCCTCGGCGGCCAGCGCCTGCTCCAGCGCCCCCGCCAGAGTCGATTTGCCTGCCCCCGACAACCCGGTAAACCAGATCACCAGCGGTCGTTGCCCCTTGGCCTCGGCCCGGCTTGCCTTGTTCACCGCATGCGGGTGCCACACAACGTTATTCATCCAGACTCCTTCTTTTCGGCGCAATCCAGCCCCTCACCCTGGCCCTCTCCCAAAGGGAGAGGGAACACTCCCTGCCCCCTCTTTTCCTCAGCGACAGGAGGGGTGGGGATAACGGGGGACGCTCATCATCCAGCCCTCTCCCGCAGGGAGGGAGAACGACGAGCTATTGCTTGTCGCTGTCGCTGCCGATGGCCAGCGCTTGCCAGTGGGGGAAGTGCTTGCGTACCAGCGCGTTGAGCTCGATTTCAAACTCGCTGTAGTGGCCTTTGGCTGCTTTGGCGGCCAAGCCTTCCACTATCATGCCGGCGCCGACGGTGACGTTGGTCAGCCGGTCGATCAGGATAAAGCTGCCGGTATCGCGGATCTCCTGATACGGGTCGAACGCCACCGGGTCGGTGAGGCTCAGCTCGCACAGGCCGATCTCGTTGAGCTTGAGCTCGCTTGCGGGCAGTTCGTCCAGCTTGTTGATCTCGATACGGTGGCGGATAGCCTCCACCTGACCGCGACTCTTCTTGGTGGCCAGTTTGACGTCATAGACCCGGCCCGGTTGCAGGGACTCCTCCCCCATCCAGACGATATGGGCCAGCAGGTTCTGGGTCACTTGCGGACGGTTGGCGGCATCCACCAGCAGGTCGCCGCGGCTGATGTCGATCTCGTCGGCGAAGGTGACCGTGATGGCCTGACCCGGCAGGGCGTACTCCAGATCCCCGTCGAAGGTGACGATGCGGGTCACTGTGCTCTCCTTGCCCGACGGCAGCACCGCCAGCTTGTCGCCCACCCGCAAGATGCCGGAGGCGAGCGTGCCCGCGAAGCCGCGAAAATCGAGGTTGGGGCGGTTCACATACTGCACCGGCAGGCGCACCGGATGGCGTTCCAGCTCGCGCTCTACCTCAGCAGTTTCAAGCAGGGAGAGCAGGGTCTCGCCCTGATACCAGGCCAGCTTGTCGCTTTGGTTGACCACGTTGTCGCCGTCCAGCGCCGAGACAGGCACGATATGGATGGTGTCGACGCTGAGCTTTTTGGCAAACTCGCGGTAATCGGCGCTGATGCGCTCGAACACCTCCTGACTGAACTCCACCAGATCCATCTTGTTGACCGCCACCACGAACTGCTTGATGCCGAGCAGGCTCGCAATAAAGCTGTGGCGGCGGGTCTGATCCAGCACGCCTTTGCGGGCGTCGATCAGGATGATGGCCAGATCGCAGGTGGAGGCGCCGGTGGCCATGTTGCGGGTGTACTGCTCGTGGCCCGGGGTATCCGAGATGATAAATTTGCGCTTGGCGGTGGAGAAATAGCGGTAGGCCACGTCGATGGTAATGCCCTGCTCGCGCTCCGCTTGCAGGCCGTCGACCAGCAGCGCCAGGTCCAGCTTCTCGCCGGTGGTGCCGAGCTTCTGGCTGTCGGACTCCAGCGCTTTGAGCTGATCTTCATAAATCTGCTGGGAGTCGTGCAACAGGCGGCCGATGAGCGTGCTCTTGCCGTCATCCACGCTGCCGCAGGTGAGAAAACGCAGCAGACTCTTGTGCTGCTGGGCGTGCAGATAGGCTTCAATGCCCTGTTCGGTGATGGCGGTCTGAATATGGCTGTTCATGCTGACGACTCCTTAGAAATAACCCTGACGCTTCTTCTGCTCCATGGAGCCGGCCTGATCGTGGTCGATGAGCCGCCCTTGCCGCTCGCTCGAGGTGGTGAGCAGCATCTCTTCAATAATTTCCGGCAAGGTGGTGGCAGCGGATTCGATGGCCCCGGTCAGCGGGTAGCAGCCGAGGGTGCGGAAGCGCACCAGCTCCTGCTTCACCTCATCCTCGGCGGTGAGCGGCATGCGATCGTCATCCACCATGATCTTGATGCCGTTGCGCTCCACCACCGGGCGATGGGCCGCGAAGTAGAGCGGCACTATGTCGATGTTCTCGAGATAGATGTATTGCCAGATATCCAGCTCGGTCCAGTTGGAGAGCGGGAACACCCGGATGCTCTCCCCCTTGTTGACCTGACTGTTGTAGACGCGCCACAGCTCGGGGCGCTGGTTCTTCGGATCCCAGCGGTGAGACTTGTCACGGAAGGAGTAGACCCGCTCCTTGGCACGGGACTTCTCCTCGTCGCGGCGAGCGCCACCGAAGGCGGCGTCGAAGCCGTATTTGTTGAGCGCCTGCTTGAGCCCCTCGGTCTTCATGATGTCGGTGTGCTTGCCGCTGCCGTGTACGAAGGGGTTGATGCCCATGGCGAGGCCATCCGGGTTCTTGTGGACGATAAGGTCCAGCCCGTACTTCTTGGCGGTCTCGTCGCGGAAGGTGATCATCTCCTTGAACTTCCAGTCGGTGTCGACGTGGAGCAAGGGGAAGGGGATCTTGCCCGGATAGAAGGCCTTGCGGGCCAGATGCAGCATGACGGAGGAGTCCTTGCCGATGGAGTACATCATCACCGGGTTTTCAAATTCGGCAGCCACCTCGCGGATGATATGGATGCTCTCGGCTTCCAGCTGCTGCAAATGGGTAAGTCTTTCACGGTCCATGTTGGTCCTCGGGTCATTGCTAACGCGCATGGTCAGGGCGCTGGGTGGTTCAGTGCGCGGCCGCACCGGCAGCCGCATCAAATATGTCGGTCTGGCTCAGGCCAGTTGCACCAGTTTGAGGTCGCAGCCATCGAGATCCGGGTCAGCGCGCTGCTGCTCGCCGCTCTTTTCCCCGCTTTTTTCCCCAAACCAAGCGAGGCGCTCGCGCAGGGCAACCACTTCGCCGATGACGATAAGCGACGGGCTCACCGCCTGCTTGGCCAGCTCCGCCAGATCCGCCAGAGTGCCGGTCAGCACCCGCTGGCGAGCGGTGGTGCCGCGCTCGATGATGGCGATGGGGGTAGCTTGGCTTCGGCCATGCTCCACCAGCTGCTGCTGGATATGTTCTGAGCGCATCAGCCCCATGTAGATCACCAGGGTCTGGTTGGTTGAAGCGAGCTGCTGCCAATCGGGCTCCTTGCCATCGCTCTGGCAGTGGCCGGTGATAAAGACGGCGCTCTGGGCGTGGTCGCGGTGAGTCAGCGGGATACCGGCATAGGCGGTGGCACCGGCGGCGGCCGTGATGCCGGGCACCACCGAGAAAGGGATGCCTTCGTCGGCCAGCACTTCCAGCTCCTCGCCACCCCGGCCAAACATGAAGGGATCGCCCCCTTTCAGCCGCACCACCCGGTTGCCTGCTTTGGCGTAGTCCACCAGCAGGCGATTGGTCTCCTCCTGCGGCACGCTGTGGGCGCCCGCCTTCTTGCCGACCGACACCAGAGTGGCATCGCGGCGCACCAGATCGAGGATCTCGGCGGAGACCAGCTGGTCGTAGAGCACCACTTCGGCCTGTTGAATCTGTTGCAGCGCTTTGAGGGTCAACAGGCCCGGATCGCCGGGGCCTGCGCCAACCAGCACCACTTCCCCCACTTCGCTTTTCGCCTGGTCGAGCCCATCGCTCAGCCACTGCTCGGCCCCTTGCCAATCGGCTTTCTCAATCAGGCTGGCGAGGGTGTTGGAGGCAAAGGCGCGCTCCCAGAAGCGGCGACGATCGGAAATGGATGAGAGCACCCGCTTGGCCTTGTCACGCACCCGGCCGGAAAGCTCGGTCAGCCCGCCGAGATGGCGCGGCAGCAGGCTCTCCAGCCGCTCGCGCAGCAGGCGCACCAGCACCGGCGCCTTGCCGCCACTGGAGACCGCCACCATCAGCGGCGAGCGATCGATGATCGAGGGGAAGATAAAGCTGGAGCGCTTGGGGTCATCCACCACGTTGACGAACAGACCCAACTGGTTGGCACTCTGATAAACGAGAGCGTTGACTTCGAGGTTGTCGGTCGCCGCCACTACCAAAATCTGGCCTGCCAGATGGGCCGGAGTAAAGCGCTCAGCCAGATGGGTGAAACGACCGGCAAATTCCGTGAATTCGGGTTCAAGCTCCGGGGAGACGATGGTCAGCCGGGCACCGGCCGCCAGCAGCAGGCGCGCCTTGCGCAGGGCCACTTCGCCCCCGCCCACCAGCAGCACCGGGCGCCCGTCCAACTTGGCAAACATCGGCAAATAATCCATTTCGACCCATCCCTCGGAATACGACTAATATGGGGCGACTATAGGCAGGGCCACTTATCCCTCAAAATAATAAAAAATGCTTTTTAAGACACTTTGGTAATTAGCAAAGCCATTTACTGACTAAAGAGAGTGAAAGTCGCTTGTAGTGCCAAAGGGCAAACCCTAGGCTATGGACTGTGTTTCATAAGGAGCTTAATGATGAACGAATCATTGATTGTGCTAGGGATTTTTGTATTTCTGGTCATCGCAACCCTGAGTGCCGGCATCAAGATAGTGCCACAGGGCTTCAACTGGACCGTGGAGCGCTTCGGCCGCTACACCCGCACCCTGACCCCGGGTCTCAACCTGTTGATCCCCTACGTGGATCGGGTCGGCCACAAGATCATCATGATGGAGCAGGTGCTGGACATCCCGGCGCAGGAGGTGATCTCCCGCGACAACGCCAACGTCACCATCGACGCCATCAGTTTTGTACAGGTGGTGGATGCCCGCAAAGCGGGCTACGAGGTCAACGATCTCACCAGTGCCATCCGCAACCTCACCATGACCAATATGCGTACCGTGCTCGGCGCCATGGAGCTGGACGAGATGCTCTCCCAGCGCGACACCATCAACGAGAAGCTGCTGCGCACCATGGATGCCGCCACCGCCCCCTGGGGCATCAAAGTGACCCGCATCGAGATTAAAGATGTACGCCCGCCGCTGGCGCTGGTCGAAGCGATGAACGCCCAGATGAAGGCAGAGCGCCAAAAACGGGCCGAAGTGCTGGAAGCCGAAGGGGTGCGCCAGTCCAAGATCCTCAAAGCGGAAGGTGAGAAGCAGTCCCAGATCCTCAAAGCCGAAGGTGAGCGTCAGGCCGCCTTCCTCGCCGCCGAAGCGCGGGAGCGAGCCGCCGAAGCGGAAGCCAAGGCGACCCATATGGTCTCCAAGGCGATCGCTGAAGGGGATCTGCAGGCCATCAACTACTTCGTGGCCCAGAAATACACCGAGGCGCTGGCCCGCATTGGTGAAGGCCCCAACAGCAAGGTGGTAATGATGCCGCTGGAAGCGGGCAGTCTGATTGGCGCTGTGGCCGGCATGGCCGAGCTGTTCAAGGATGGCAAGGGCGGCAAGTCATGACAGCCCTGTTCGAGGGGTTGACCCACTGGCACTGGCTGGGGCTCGGCTTCGTGCTGCTGGCCATCGAGGTGCTGGGGTCGGTGGGTTTTCTGCTCTGGACCGGCATCGCCGCGCTGGAGGTGGGCCTGCTGCTGCTGATGTGGCCCTTCGGCTGGCAGGCGCAACTGCTGCTGTTCGCCCTGCAATCCCTGCTCACCACCTGGGTCTGGTGGCGCTGGCAGCACAACCGGGATCGCTCCGGAAAGGATGCCGCCGCCCCCATCAACGAGCGGATGCAGAGCTATCTGGGCCGCGAGCTGACCCTGATCGATGATGTCGTGCAGGGCACCAGCCGGGTGCATCTGGATGATACGGTCTGGACGGTGCGCTGCAGCCAGCAACTGCCGGCAGGCACCCAAGTCAGAGTGGTGGGAGCCGACTCCCATATTCTGCTGGTTGAACCGCTCTCCTGACTGCCAGCAAGCCATAAAAAAGCCCGCGATATCGCGGGCTTTTTTTGCATTCTATTCCCATCAGGTGCGCAGCCGATCCAGCTGGCTGGCCAGCGCCGTTGCCGCTTGCTCCAGCGTTTCGCTGAGCTGATGGCTGGCATTGGCCTCCTGACCAATCACGTTGGCGGTGTCGCCGATACGCATCAGGTTCTGGTTGATATCGTCGCTGACTGCGCTCTGCTGCTCGGCTGCCGTAGCCACCTGGCTGATATGGTCGTGGATCTGCTGGATCTGTGAGACGACCAGATTGAGCGCCTCGAATGCCTGCTCGGTTCCCTGCACGGTAGAGCTTGAGCGCTCGATGCCGGTATTCATCAGGCGCTGGCTACTGTTCACCTCAGCCTGCAGGCTACCAATCAACTGACCTATCTCGTCGGTTGACGCCCTGGTCTTGGTCGCCAGCGCCCGTACCTCGTCTGCAACAACCGCAAAGCCGCGCCCCATATCGCCAGCCCGGGCCGCCTCGATGGCGGCGTTCAGAGCCAGCAGGTTGGTCTGCTCGGCGATGGCACGGATCACATCGAGGATCCGGCTGATATTGGCGCTGCGCTGGGCCACCAATGCAACGGCCTTGTCAGCCTCGTGCATATCCTCAACCAGCGTATGGATCTCCTGCCGCGCATTGCTCAAGGTCTGCTGGGCGCTGTTGATATGATGAGTCGCCGCTTCAGACTCCTCGGCTGCCTGCTCGGCATAGCCTGCGACACTGACCGCGGTAGTGCTCATCTCGTGCATGGCACTGACCACGCTCTCCAGCTCCAGATGCTGTTCATCGAGACTGTGGCGCATGGTGTTGGCGGTCTGCTTCATGCCTCTGGCCTGATCGTTGACCTGCTGGCCTATCTCCTTGCTGTTCTGCACCATGCCGCGCAGCTTGCCAAGGAAGGCGTTGAGATGCCTTCCCAGCTCTATCAGTTCTGCGTGGGTATCAATCTCTATCTTCTGGGTCAGGTCCCCTTCATTGCTGGAGAGGTGAGAAACGTGACGGCTGATCAGAGCCAGCGGCGCAGTAATGGTCTGGATAAACCAGATCAGCAGGCCAAGCACCAACAATGTAATCACCCCCATGGCAACAACCTGCTGACGCTGCGCATCCTGCAGCAGGGTGCCCAGATCGTTGCTGATGCTGCGCGCCTTGCTCAGCGCCAGCGCCTTGGGCACCTTGATCATCAACCACCACTGGGCATTGGCGACATCGACCCGGATCGGCTGCTCGAGGATAAAATCGCTGTCACTGCTGACCGGTTGGCCGGTCGGCAGGGCAAGGCCCACCTCCTTGAGCGGGCGACCCAGCTTGTTGGCGTAGCGGTTGCTGCCAACAATCAGCCCCATCTTGCTGACAATGGTGACATCCGCCTTGTTGTCATAAAGGCTCTTGCCCAGCGTTTCGGCCAGTTGCTGGAAGATGGGCAGGTTCATATCAACCCCGGTCAGACCGACAAATTTGCCGTCGTGAAGAACGGGCACGGTCAGACTGGTCATCAGCATCTTGTTGCCCGGGCTTATCTCGTAGAGGTAGGGCTCCATCAGGCAGGGTTGGCGTGTATCGCGGCCACAGAGATACCACTCGCTATTCCGGATGCCGAATTCGTTGACGGATGTATCGAACTTTGCCTCGCTGGCAGCCGCATCAATCGGCTGCTGGGTAACGGCGCCCCCCTGATCCTTGGTGAAGTAGACCTCCAGGCTCCCCTTGCCCGCCACCGAGTGGCTGGCTCCGGCCATCCAGTTGGCATCCTCGCCATCGTAGCCGTTCGGCTCAAACTGGGCATAGATGGAGCTGATCCCGCTCGCCTGCTGCAAGCTGCTGCCGAGCAGAGACTCCACCTGCGGCCGCGCGAGACGTTGTTCCGGTTTGGCCATGGCCGCTTCAATCTGGGCGGTGACCGTCAGAGGTATCTGGTAGGAGTTCTGCATCAGAGAGGATATCTGAATGGCATAGCGCTCCGCCTGATATTGCAGGCTGCGCGAGACCTCCTGCTCCAGCGCATCGCTGGTCTGGGTCATCACCATAGTACGAAGAGAACTGAAAGAGGCCGATTGCAGCAAGGTCATGGCCAACCCGGTAAGCAGAAAGAGCCCCATGGTCAGACACAAGAGCTTGAACTTGAGCGAACGTTGTTTCATGCAGCAACTCCTTATGGCAAGAGTAACAACGAATAAGTTGAGTATATTCCCCTACTTGCCACTCACCCGATTTGTTGATGGGTTTGCAGCCGGCTTCTGGTTATAATTTTTGCCTTCCCGAGCGTTGATGGAACAGTCGCAAATGAGCAATGCACTGAGCAGTATCCCACCGGTAGTCGAAATGGACTACCCCTTTCCGGCCAAACCGCAGCCCCTGAGTGCCGAGCAGAGAGCCGCCCTGACGACAGAGATCAAGGCACTGCTCAAGGAGCGCAAGGCGGTGCTGGTAGCCCATTACTACACGGATCCAGAGATCCAGGCGCTGGCCGAAGCCACTGGCGGTTTTGTTGGTGACTCGCTGGAGATGGCCCGTTTTGGCCGCGATCACGAGGCTCAGACCCTGATCGTCGCCGGGGTGCGCTTTATGGGTGAGACCTCCAAGATCCTGAGCCCCCACAAGCGGGTGCTGATGCCAACGCTGGAGGCCGAATGCTCGCTTGATCTGGGCTGCCCCATCGAGCAGTTCTCAGCGTTTTGCGATGCCAACCCGGATCATACCGTGGTGGTCTACGCCAATACCTCGGCGGCTGTGAAAGCGCGGGCTGACTGGGTCGTTACCTCCAGCATCGCGCTCGAGATCGTCGAACACCTCGACAGTTTGGGTCACAAGATCATCTGGGGCCCGGATCGCCATCTGGGTGCCTATATCGAGAAGAAAACCGGTGCCCAGATGCTGCGCTGGCAGGGGCACTGCATCGTCCACGACGAGTTCAAGGCCCGTGCCCTGCGCGAGCTGAAAGAGCAAAATCCGGACGCCGCCGTGCTGGTTCACCCGGAATCCCCCGCCTCGGTGATCGAGCTGGCCGACGCGGTCGGCTCCACCAGCCAGCTGATCAAGGCAGCCAAAGAGCTGCCCCAGCAGAAGCTGATCGTGGCAACTGACCGGGGCATCTTCTACAAGATGCAGCAAGCCTGTCCGGAGAAAGAGATGGTGGAAGCCCCGACCGGTGGCGATGGCGCCACCTGCCGCAGCTGTGCCCACTGCCCCTGGATGGCGATGAACGGTCTTGTTGCGATCAAGGAGGCGCTCACCGACGGTGCCGAGCGCCACGAGATCCATGTCGACGAAGACCTGCGGATCAAAGCCCTGATTCCCCTCGATCGGATGCTCAACTTCGCCGCCGAACTCAAGCTGAAAACCCAGGGAAACGCCTGATTGCCGGGATAACGAGATGCAAAGAGGGCTCCCGCGGGAGCCCTCTTTATTTAGCTGAACGTCATCCTGCTCAGATGATCACGGTGGAGAAGCTGTGCTCTTCATCCGGCGCGACGGTCACGCCCGCGTCACCGGCGATGGCAGCCTCGACGCAGAGCATGGTGCGATAACCGTCATTGCTCATGTCGGCCATGGCGGTGGCCCCTTCCAGCCAGGGGGTCCAGACCACTGTGCTGTCATGGTTGCCACTGACCACCCGGATTTCGCGCTCGCCATCCTGCACGCTCACCAGCGCCTCAGGCTGCCAATAGACCCGATCCAGCGGCCCGTTCAGGGTCAACGCCCCCTGCTGCTGGCCATTCAGACCGGTCAGCTTGTCGGCATAGGGCTCGCCAAGGCCGGTGACGCTCACCGCCTCCGGTGCGCTGATCTGCAAATAGGTGTGCAGCGCACCGCTATAGACCAGCGCCTGGCTACCGGTATTGCGAGTGGTCAGCACCAGCGAGAGCTCCTTGCCGACCAGCACATCCAGCTCCAGCTCGAATGCGTGATCCCACAGGGCTCGAGTGGCGTCGCTGTCGCGCAGAGAGAGATGAACCAAGGTGCCGTCGGCATGGTCGGAGACCCCGTCCAGCATCCAGAGGGTGGTGCGGGCAAAACCGTGGGAGGGTTTGCCGCTACCGACACGGGCAGGCGCCGGGCCAAACCAGGGCCAGCATAGCGGAATACCGCCACGGATCGGTTTGCTGCCATCCAGCACAGCCTTGTCGCTCAACCAGATGGAGGCAGACTCGCCATGGCGCTGATAGGTGAGCACATGGCCACCGAACAGGCTGATCTCGGCCTTGGCATAGTCGTTGTTGACGGTGAGAACGGGCAGGCCGGCTGCATTGTTGGCGAGCTGGCAGCTGGCTGTCAGGGGACGAATGGATTGCATGAGGACTCCTGTCATCAGGGAAACCGGAAAACAAAAAGGCGGCCCATGGCCGCCTTTTTCAAGCTACGCGATTGCGCATCCCAAATTACTTGGTGATGTGAGCGATCAGGTCCAGAACTTTGCTGGAGTAGCCCATTTCGTTGTCGTACCAGGATACAACTTTAACGAACTTGTCGGTCAGCTGGATACCAGCTTTGGCGTCGAATACGGAGGTCTGACGCTCACCCAGGAAGTCGGTAGATACAACTTCGTCTTCGGTGTAGCCCAGAACGCCCTTCATGGAGCCTTCGGAAGCAGCTTTCATCGCTTCGCAGATTTCTGCGTAGGTGGCAGCTTTCTTCAGGTTAACGGTCAGGTCAACAACAGACACGTCCGGAGTCGGAACACGGAAAGCCATACCGGTCAGCAGGCCTTTCAGTTCCGGGATAACTACGCCAACAGCCTTGGCAGCACCGGTAGAGGACGGGATGATGTTCTGAGCCGCGCCGCGGCCACCGCGCCAGTCTTTGGCAGACGGACCATCAACGGTCTTCTGGGTAGCAGTGGTAGCGTGAACGGTGGTCATCAGACCGGATTCGATACCGAAGGTGTCGTTCAGTACTTTAGCGATCGGAGCCAGGCAGTTGGTGGTGCAGGAAGCGTTGGAAACGATGTCCTGGCCAGCATAGGTAGCGTGGTTAACGCCCATTACGAACATCGGGGTCGCGTCTTTGGACGGGCCAGTCAGAACAACTTTCTTGGCACCGGCAGCGATGTGCTTGCGAGCAGTCTCGTCGGTCAGGAACAGACCGGTAGCTTCAGCAACAACGTCAACACCGATTTCGTTCCAACGCAGGTTGGCCGGGTCACGCTCAGCGGTAACACGTACGGTTTTGCCGTTTACAACCAGGTTGCCGTCTTTAACTTCAACGGTACCCTTGAAACGACCGTGGGTAGAGTCGTACTTCAGCATGTAAGCCATGTAGTCAACATCGATCAGGTCGTTGATACCAACAACTTCGATGTCAGAACGCTCGCAAGCCAGACGGAATACGAAACGACCGATACGGCCAAAACCGTTAATACCTACTTTGATAGTCATATTTAGTTACCTAACTGTTCAGTAGTCAAAGAAAATTCCGCTTGTAAATTTACTAGAACTCTCTGGTGAGTCAACCAACATTCTGTCTGAAATTGCGCTATATCATGAAAAACTGTGAAATTTATTTTCTGTTTATGTAACTGATTACCACGTTTTGTCGAAAAAGAGGTCAGTTGTTGCATCGCCCGGAGATCGACAATAGTGCCTGCCACGTCACACAACCGTGATGATGGATATGTAAAAATGTGCGCGGTTTAGCATGGCCCATAGAGCCACTGTTCAAGTACCACCCCATAAAAATCAAACAAAATAGTATAGATAGAATCCACAGCGGGAATTCTCAAACTATGACCACCCTGATTGAACAGCTGGCTGCCGCAAAAGGCATTGCCAGCGAGTATGTCGATGCCTGGGGCCAGCCGGCTCAGGTATCCGAAGAGAGCAAGGCCGCCATGCTGGGCGCCATGGGCTATCGCGTCGATGACGAAGCAGCCCTGATGCAACAGCTGGAAGAGGAACATCGCCAGCACTGGCTGCGGGCGCTGGATCCCGTCATGGTGGTTCGCACCGGTGACGCCGTCACGCTCGAAGTCCGCCTCCCCATCGAATTCGTCAATGACGCCCTCACCTGGCAGCTCAAGCTGGAACAGGGCGGCGAACTCTCCGGCCAGTTTACCCCCATCGAGGGCGAGCTGGTTGGCGTGGCCGAATTTGAAGAGATGGAGTGCCAGGCCTACCGCGTGACGCTGGAGATGGCCCCTGAACTGGGTTATCACGAGCTGGTACTGCTGGAAGAGGGCAACGACGAGCCGCTGGCCACCATGCGCCTCATCGTTGCACCCAAGGCGTGCTACAAGCAGGCGCCGATTGCCAATGGCCGCAAGGTGTGGGGCCCGAGCGTGCAGCTCTACTGCCTGCGCAGCCGCCACAACTGGGGTATCGGCGATTTCAGCGATCTCGGCCAGCTGGTCGAGAAAGCGGCCGACTGGGGTGCCCACTTCGTCGGCCTCAACCCCATTCACGCCCTCTATCCGGCCAACCCGGAGAGCGCCAGTCCCTACAGCCCCTCTTCCCGTCGCTGGCTCAACGTCGCCTACATCAATGTGGAAGCGGTGCCTGAATTCCAGAGCAATGCGCGCCTGAAAGCTGACGTGGCGAGCCCCGCCTTCCAGCAACATCTGGCCGATCTGCGCGCCAAAGAGAACGTCGATTACACCGGCGTCATCGAGACCAAGATCGGCATGCTGCGTCAGGTATTCGACGACGCCACCCTGAGCGCCGAGCGCCAGGCCGCCTTCGATGCCTTCGTCGCCGCCGGTGGCGACAGCCTGCAACAGCAGGCTGCGTTCGATGCCCTGCAAGCCTATTTCTATTGCAAGGGCGAGAATGCCTGGGGCTGGCCGGTATGGCCGGAGCAGTTCCGCAACTACCACAATCCCGCCGTTGCCAAGTGGATGGCCGAGCACCAGCAGGATGTGAACTTCTACCTCTACCTGCAATTCCTGGCCGATGAGCAGCTGGCGCAAGCCGATGCCCGCGCCAAGGCTGCCGGCATGGTGATGGGGATCTACCGTGATCTGGCGGTGGGCGTCTCCGAAGGCTCCACCGAGATCTGGGCCAACCAGGATCTCTACTGCCCGAAAGCCTCGGTCGGTGCGCCGCCCGATATCCTCGGCCCGCTTGGTCAGAACTGGGGTCTGCCCCCGATGAACCCGAACAAGCTGTTTGAAGCGGCCTACCAACCGATGGTGGATCTGTTCCGTGCCAACATGCGCTCCTGCGGCGCACTGCGCATCGACCACGTGATGGCGTTGCTGCGCCTGTGGTGGGTACCGCCCGGAGAGTCAGCCGCCAAGGGCGCCTACATCTACTATCCGGTCAACGACCTGCTGGGCATCCTGGCCCTCGAATCCCACCGCAACCAGTGCCTGCTGATCGGCGAAGATCTGGGTACCGTGCCGGAGGGGATCGACGTGACCCTGAAAGAGAACGGCGTCCACTCCTACAAGGTGTTCTTCTTCGAGCGCTCCAAGGCCGATGGCGGCTTCATCTCCCCGGCCCACTATGCCGAGCAGGCGATGTCTGCCCTGACCACCCACGACATGCCAACCCTCAAGGGCTTCTGGCACTGCGATGATCTGGCGCTGGGCCGTCAACTTGGTTTGTATCCAGATGAAGATGTGCTGAAGAGTCTGTATGCTGATCGCCACCAGGCCAAACAGCGGATCCTCGACAGCCTGCATGGCCACGGTGTCATCCCCGAGAGCATCAGCCATGACGTGAACTGGGTCGGTATGAATACCGAACTCAACCACGGTCTGCAGATCCACATGTCCCGTGGCAGCTGCGCCCTGTTCAGTACCCAGCTGGAAGACTGGCTGGAGATGGACAAGCCGGTCAACGTACCGGGCACCAGTTACGAATACCCCAACTGGCGCCGCAAGCTCTCCACCGACCTGGAAGATATTTTTGCCAATGAGGCACTCAAGGCACTGGCCGGCAAGATGAGCCGCGCCCGTGATGAGGCCAGTCGTTGAGCGGTTGTCCGCTACAGCCGACTCACCTAAATCCGCTCCGGCTCAGGCCGGAGCGGACGCTCTGTCATGAAAGGAAATCTCGATGCTCGTTGAACGTTTGGTTGCTGCCCGCTGTTCCGATCCCTTCTCACACTTAGGCCTGCAGGCCAATCCGGATGGGCCCGGCCTCAAACTGACTGCCTGGTTGCCTGATGCCGTTGAAGTTCGCGTCAAGGATCTCAAGTCGGGCAAAGTTGTTGCCACCCTGGCGCCCACCGATGAATCGGGTCTTTTTGAAACTGTTTTCACCCGCCGTAAAAATCCCTTCCCCTACCAGTTGCTCGTCAGTTACGCAGAAGCGACTGCCGAAGTCATCGATCCCTACCAGTTTCAGGATGCCGCTTGGGCGGGTCTTGCCGAACTGACCGCCCAGCCGGAAAACCTCTACCACACCCTTGGCGCCCAGCTGCGCACCGTGGAGCATCTCGGTCAGCAGGTGGAAGGGGTCCGTTTTGCGGTCTATGCGCCGAGCGCCACCTCGGTGAGCCTGATCGGCGATTTCAACTTCTGGGATGGCCGCCGTCATCCGATGGAACGCAGCCAGTGCGGTCACTGGGTGCTGTTCGTGCCGGGCATCAAGGCCGGGGATCGCTACAAGTTCGAACTCAAGGATCCCATGGGCAACCGGCTGCCGCACAAAAGCGACCCGGTCGGCTTTTACTGCGAGCAGTACCCCTCATTCGCCTCCGTGGTTTATGACCACGACCAGTATCAGTGGCAGGATGCCGCCTGGCGCGAGAGCCAGCTCAACGACAAGCGCGAGCAGCCACTTTCCATCTATGAGCTGCACGTCGGCTCCTGGAAGCGTCACCCCAACGGCGACAGCCTGAGCTGGCGCGAGCTGGCGGTGGAGCTGGTCGCCTACATCAAGGAGATGGAGTACACCCACATCGAGCTGCTGCCGGTCTCCGAGCACCCCTTCAGCGGCTCCTGGGGCTACCAGCCGGTGGGCATGTTCTCCCCCACCAGCCGCTACGGCACGGCTGATGATTTCAAATACTTCGTCGACCAGTGCCACCAGGCCGGGATCGGCATCATTCTGGACTGGGTACCCGCCCACTTCCCGTCCGATGCTCACGGGCTGGCCCGCTTCGACGGCACCCCGCTCTACGAGTACGAAGATCCGCGCCGTGGCTGGCACCCGGACTGGAACTCCTACATCTACGACTTCGGCCGCAATACCGTGCGCCAGTTCCTGGTAGCGAGCGCCCTGTTCTGGCTCGACAAGTTCCACATCGACGGCCTGCGGGTCGATGCAGTCGCCTCCATGCTCTATCTGGACTATTCGCGCAACGCAGGCGAGTGGGTACCGAACGTCGATGGCGGCAACCACAACTACGAGGCGATCAGCCTGCTCAAGTGGACCAACGAGGAGGTCTATCGCAAGTACCCCCACGCCATGACCATCGCCGAGGAGTCAACCGCCTTTGCCGGCGTCTCCCGCCCCACCTTCCTCGGCGGCCTGGGTTTTGGCTTCAAGTGGAATATGGGTTGGATGCACGACACCCTCACCTACATGCAGAAAGAGCCGATCCACCGTCGCTACCACCACAACGACATGACCTTCTCCATGGTTTACCACTATGACGAGAACTTCATCCTGTCGCTCTCCCACGACGAGGTGGTACACGGCAAGCACTCCATGCTCTACAAGATGCCGGGCGACGAGTGGCAGCAGGCCGCCAACCTGCGCGCCTACATGGGCTTCATGTACGGCCACCCGGGCAAGAAGCTCAACTTCATGGGTACCGAAATCGCCCAGAGCAACGAGTGGAACCACGATGCCCAGCTGCCGTGGCACCTGCTGCAATATCCCAAGCACGGCGGCCAGCAGCGGTTGATCCACGATCTCAACCACCTCTACCGTCATGAGCCTGCCTTGTATCAGGCGGACTATGAGCAGAACGGCTTCCGCTGGCTGGATCACAACGATGCCGACAACAGCATCTTTGCCTGGCTGCGGGCGGACAAAGAGGGCAAACAGGCCATCATGGTGGCGTGCAACTTCACGCCAGTGCCGCGCATCGAATACCGGATTGGCGTACCGGCGGCGGGCCACTATCGGGTCGTGCTCAATACCGATAGCGAGTATTACTGGGGCAGCAACTATGATGTGGGTCTGGTCTTCGCGGCCGAGCCGACCCCCTGGCAGGGGATGGCACACAGCATAGTGCTGGATCTGCCGCCACTGGCGACCTTGTTCATCAAACAGGAGTCCTGATGCTGGTAATGGAAAAAGGGTCGGGCTACCCGCTGGGGGCCCGTCTTGATAAGAACGGTTGCAACTTCTGCGTCTGGGCTCCCCAGTCGGACAAGGTGGAACTCTGTCTGTTCGACGAACAGGAGCAGGAGCTGGCGCGCCTCGAGCTGCCCGGCCGCCGCGGCCAGTATCGTTTTGGCTATGTAAGCGGCGTGCAAGCAGGCCAGCGCTACGGCTACCGGGTTTATGGCATCCCCCAGGAGGGGATGTTGTTCGACCCACAAAAGCTGCTGATCGACCCTTATGCCCGGGCGGTGAGCCGCCCCACCTACTGGGACAACGCCCTCTATCAGGGTGACAGCGCCGCCATGATCGCCAAGTCGCTGGTGGTGGATGACGCTTTCGACTGGCAGGGGGTGAGCAAACCGGCCATCTGCCACTCGCGCACCATTCTCTACGAGGCCCACGTCAAGGGCTTTACCCGCCAGCACCCGGGGATCCCCAAGGAGCTGCAGGGTACCTATCTTGGCATCAGCCACCCGCTGATGATCGAGCACATGAAGTCCCTCGGCATTACCTCGCTACAACTGATGCCGGTGGCCGCCTTCATGTCGGAGCCCCGGCTGGAAGAGCTGGGACTGACCAACTACTGGGGCTACAACCCCATCGCTTTTTTCGCCCCCGAGCCCCGTTACGGCACCAGACAAGACGATGCCGTGACCGAGTTCAAGACCATGGTGCGCGAACTGCACCGGGCCGGGCTCGAGGTGATTCTGGATGTGGTCTACAACCACACCGCCGAGTCGGGCTTCGACGGCCCCATGCTCTCCTTCAAGGGCTTTGACAACGCCGGTTACTACGCCTTCGAGGCGGGCTCCCACGGCCCCGATTACACCCGCCACGCCAACGTGACCGGCTGTGGCAACAGCGTCAATCTGGACCACCCCAACACCCTGCGGCTGGTGCTCGATGCCCTGCGCTACTGGGTGACCGAGATGCAGGTGGATGGCTTCCGCTTCGATCTGGCGGTGACGCTGGCCCGCGAAGCGGGCGAGTTCGACCCCATGGGCGCCTTCTTCAAAGCGGTGATGGCCGACCCCGTGCTGTCACGGGTCAAGCTCATCGCCGAACCCTGGGATATCGGCCCCTTCGGTTATCGCCTTGGCCAGTTCCCGAGTCAGTGGCTGGAGATCAACGACCGCTACCGCGACACGGTGCGCTCCTTCTGGCGCGGCGATGCGGGCAAGATGGGCGACTTTGCCACCCGGCTGGTCGGCTCGCGGGATCTCTTCCCGAAGAACTGGCGCTCGCCCCACACCAGCGTCAACTACCTCTGCTATCACGACGGTTTCACCCTGGAGGATCTGGTCTCCTACAACCAGCGCCACAATCAGGCCAACGGCGAGGATAACCGCGACGGCCACGGCAACAACCTCTCCAGCAACCACGGCGTCGAGGGGCCGACCCTGGATCCGCGCATCAACAACCTGCGCCAGCAGCAGAAGCGCAACCTGATCGCCACCCTGCTGCTCTCCCAGGGCACCCCGCACTTCCTCGCCGGCGACGAGATGGGGCGCAGCCAGCTTGGCAACAACAATGCCTACTGTCAGGACAACCAGATCAGCTGGGTCAACTGGCAGTGGCGGCCGGAGGATGAGCGGCTGTTCGCCTTCACCCAGCAGATGATGGCGCTGCGGGCGGAGTCCACCGTCTTCTCCAATCTGCAACTGAGCGATGACAGCTGGCACGGCACCGCCACCAGCTGCCATCAGGTCAACTGGTATCACCCGGACGGCCACCAGCTCACCGATCAGGATTGGCACGCCCCCATGGGGCAGGCGTTTGCCATGGATATCGGCATGATCAACTGCATCGGCGAGCGCTGGTACGTGCTGTTCAACGCCAGCGACTACGACATCCAGTTCCGCCTGCCGCCGCCGGGGGAAGGGCTGGAGTGGATCCAGACCATCGACACCGCCACCAACGACGGGCTGCCGTTCCTGCCCGACGATATCAAGCGGCAGGTAGCGGTCGGCCGCGCCCACTCCCTCAAGCTGCTGGAGCGGGTGGCACTGGCCTGCACGGCAGAGGATGCCCTGCCGCCGGAGCAGGCGCTGCTGCCGGCATCCAGTGCGGACATGGCTGAAACCCCGATCACAGATCCGGGCAAACCATAACAAGCATGCTGGAGTCAGCTTTACGGAGCCGCTATGCTGGGCTCCGTTATTGATGGCAAGGAGTCGGTATGAGCAGTAACAACCCGGAACAGTGGCGCAACAAGCTGAGCGCCGAGCAGTTTCATGTCTGCTGGGAGAAGGGCACCGAACGCCCCTACAGCGGCGCCCTGCTCCACAATCGCAAGAGCGGCGACTACCTCTGCGTCTGCTGCAAGAGCGTGCTGTTCCACTCGGATGCAAAATTTGACTCCGGCTGCGGCTGGCCCTCGTTCGACCGCGCCATCGAGGGGACAGTGACCTACACCGAGGACAACAGCCACGGCATGAAGCGGGTGGAGATCACCTGCAGCCAGTGTGGCTCCCACCTCGGTCACGTCTTCCCCGACGGGCCGACCGAGACCGGCCAGCGCTACTGCGTTAACAGCCTGAGCCTCGACTTCGAGCCGGACGCCTGAGCCCGACCAAAATAAAAAACGGCGCCTCCCCATGGAGGCGCCGTTTTTTTATCTGCCTGACAGGATCGGGGGGTGCTCTCTGTAAGCGGCAATCCCCGCACCCGGAGCCTGCCGCTCCGCCAAACCGACGCTATAAATTTGATTTATGGATTTTGGCTACATGACCCAATTTTGTCTTATACCAAGCCAGCCACAGCTTCTTTCGCCTTTCGCGCCATCTCGGCGGTCACCACAGGCCAGCGCCCGATCCGCTATGGGCGATTAACAGCAAAACGCCAAGCGGCATCCCCTGACAACACAGCAGGGAAAATCCCCGTCACGCCTGCAACAGGGCCGCCAGCACCAGCAACCCTGCGATGGCCGGCACCGGCAGCTTCACCACCCGTAGCAGATAAAAGCCGATAACGGCCAGCGCCAGATCGCAGGGCGCCAGCACGGCGCTCTGCCACACCGGCTGATAGAGGGCCGCCAGCAACAATCCCACCACGGCGGCATTGATGCCAGCGACGGCCCCCGCCAGACGGGGCCGCGCCAGCCACTGCTGCCAGCAAGGGCCCACCGCCCAGAGCAGCAGGAAGCCGGGCGCAAAGAGCGCCAGGGTCGCCGCCAAGGCCCCGAGCAGCGGCGTCCCGGGCAACAGCTGGGCGCCAAGGTAGGTGGCAAGGGTAAACATGGGGCCCGGCACCAGCTGGGCCAGACTGTAGCCGGTCAGGAACTGCTGCTCGCTGAGGGTGTGGCCCACGCTCTCGGCCAGCAGCGGCAGCACCACGTGGCCACCACCAAACATCAGCGCGCCCGCCCGATAGAAGTCGGCCACCAGCTGACCAAGGGGGCCACCCAGCAGCGGCAGGCCAACAAAGAGGGCGGCAAAGAGCAGCAGAAGCAGCCAGTTTGGCTGGCTGGTGGTGGCCAATCGTGGCTCGGCGGCCCCTTGTCTCCCCTCCCCGCTTTGGAAGCGGGCCGAGAGCAGCGCGGCGAGCGCCAGCATCCCCAGCTGGGTCAGCAGGCCGGGCTGCCACCAGAGCGCGGCGGCGGTCGCCACCATGATCCCCTGAGCCAAGCGGTTGCTGCAGAACTGGCGACTCATGGCGAGCACGGCATCGGCCACCACGATCAGCGCCAGCAACTTGAGGCCGTGCAGGGCGCTCGCCAGCCAGAGATTGCTGCCCACCAGCGCCACCCCGAGGGCAGCCGCCAGCAGCAGGATAAAAGAGGGAAGGGTGAAACCGACAAAGGCGGCCAGCGCCCCGCCAAGACCGGCACGGTGACGGCCGATGGCAAAGCCCAGCTGGCTGGAGGCTGGCCCCGGCAGCAGCTGGCAGAGCGCCAGCAGACGGGCAAACTCACCCTGCTCCAGCCAGCCCAGGCGCTGGACAAAGGTGCGCTGGAAATACCCGATATGGGCGGCCGGGCCACCAAAACTGACGCATCCCAGCCACAAAAACCGCCAAAAGACCTCGCCCACGCTGCTGCTCCCGCCCCTTTCACGCCGATGGAGAGGAGATAATATGACAACGCGATGATCTTTTTATGACAATCAGGCTGATCCGGCCGACACCATGGCCACATCACCCGGCAGATAGCAGCGCCCCGCCAGCCAGCAGGCGATCGACTGGCGACTGGCATCGAAGTGGGGTTCGGGCAGCGCACGCGGATCGCACCAGACCCACCCCTCGCACTTCTCCGGCTCCAGCAACTGCGGCTCGCCCTCGGCCAGGGCGTGCAGGGTCACCGAGATATAGTGCAGGCCGCTCTCGCGCCAGGTCTCCAGATTGTTGGTTACCGCCACCACCTCGGGCGAGCTGATCGCCAGCCCCGTCTCCTCGGCCACCTCGCGGATCGCCGCCGATTCGAAGCTCTCCCCCAACTCGAGATGACCGCCCGGGATGGACCAGTAGGGGGCGTGGCTCCCCTTGCGCTTGCCAAGCAGCACCAGACCGTCGCGGTTGGTCAGGATGACGCCGACACCGACGCGGGGATAGGGGGTGGACATGAGCAAGCCTCCTCGATGGCGCAATGAAAACGGCCTACCTTAGGCCGGATAGGCAGGCAGGACAAGTCTGCCAGTGGCGCTGCACGCCATAAACCGCAAAAACGGCCCGCAGAGAGATACGCCAACAACGACCGCCGCCACGGAGCAAGCCGCCAGAGAGTGTGATCTCTGCGCCATAAAATGACGAAAGTAGTACCGGATATCGATTTTTTAGCGATCCCGGTTCCACTTTGCGGTTTTGTTCATAGAGCGCTCAGTTTTCTCTTCCCATACTGGCCCCACAGTTCCAAAAGAGGAGAGACAAGATGGAGTCATCATTGGTCGGGCTCTCCATTCTGTGGGGGCTAGCCAGTTTTGGTGTTCAGGGGGATTTCATCGAGAGCCGTGATTCCGTTGCGCCATCCTGGCAAACCGGATCCAGAGTGGAGATGGAAGGTTATCTGATTGAATCGCTTGGCGAAAATCGCTGGCTATTCGACAACGGCAGCGAGAGTCTGCAGGTCTCCCTGCCCGACGGGGCCTGGGTGCCCGCAGGGGAACGGCTGCGGGTGAGCGGTGCGCCGCAACAGGATCAGAGCGGCTGGCTGCTGCAGGTGGAGCAGGTCCGCGAAGTGGCCGTCTGACCGGCAACCGGTTAAACAAAGAGGAGGCATTTGCCTCCTCTTTTGCATTTGGTCGCCCCGCCGTTAGCCGAGGTGGTTGAGCGGCAGCGCCGTCTTGTGCTTGATGCGGCGCAGCACGAAGCTGGAGCGCACCCCGGTCACCCCCGGAATGTGGGTCAGCTTGTCCAGCAGGAAGTGCTGGTAGTGCTCCATGTCGCGCACCACCACCTTGAGCTGGTAATCGGCATCGTTGCCGGTGATGAGGTCACACTCGAGCACTTCGGGCAACTCGCTGATGGCACGATCGAAGTTTTCGAACCGCTCCGGCGTGTGTCGGTCCATGGAGATATGAATGTAGGCGGTGAGGGTAAGACCAAGCTGGCGGGCATTGAGCAGGGTGACGTGGGTGTCGATGAGACCGGCATCCTCCAGCGCCTTGACCCGACGGGAGCAGGGTGACGGCGAGAGCCCCACCAGCTCGGCCAGTTCGAGATTACTGATGCGGCCATTCTCCTGCATCAGTTCCAGAATGTGTCTGTCTATGCGATCCAGTTTCAGCATTACCCCTTCCTCGTTGCAATGACTAATCCACTTTTCCTAGGTTAAGGGTGAACTATTGCAAAAACAACCGAAATAAGTGGCTACTTTGCAACCACTCACTGGCACGGGAGGGATACTATGGTTACATCTTCCGGTGGCAAGACAGATACCTGACCGGGTCTCTGTGGCGAAGGACCTTACCGGGTCAAGAGCCCCATCAGCCGTCTCACCTTATCGGGCAACGACGGGCTGGAACGAGAGCATCCACTCCCCCGAAGGCAACAAAGCAGGCATCCCGGCGCCTGCTTTGGATGGTGAAAATCTAGAGCTATCGTAAAAAAACTCTGTAACCTCAGTCAGAGAGCAGATCCCATGAGACAAGTGCGAAAAACACTTGTCTTTTTTTGCGAGTGCTATAGCGAAGTTTCACGCTAGATAACAGTCGTCATTTATATGCGCCAATTTAGTGCTAAAAGAAACTACCTTCTGCTGCATGACGATGGCACGATCCATTACCCCTTCAGCAAGTTTCTCACCGACGAATTTGACAACCCAAATACCCGGGAACTGGTGGGCCAATCACTACGCATACTGCAACGGTTTTTTGTGGTCCATGGGATTGAGTTGGCAGTCCGCATGCCGGAGACTCGCTGCCTGACCCACGACGAGATTAAGAGCCTAGCCGAACTTTGCTACCGACCGCTGAGCGAGATTGAGCGGCTATCCGATACCAAGGTCGTGTCAATCACCAGCGCCAAAGCAGACACACGACCCAGAGACATGCGCTGCGCACTTGAGGCAAACAAGGCCGTAAAGCGCCTTCATCTCGACACCACCGAAGCCAACGACCGATGGTCGAGCGAGCAGCGCCGGTAAGGTGATGAACATCAGTGACCGTGCGTCCTTCATGTAACAGCAAGATAGCCATCAAGCGACGAGCATGTCCTTTATCACACGTGGCATGGATGATTTTGTGAATGCGGCGCCGTTGTGGTCGTGGCAGGGGTGGTAAGATAGGCATCAACTCAGTCTTTTAGGTGTGGCTTGTTTTGTTTGGCGACTAATGAGATCGCACAAACTGGACTGAGCTCCCTACCTCCGGTGATCTATTATTCGGAACAGCTATTTAGGGGCTGACTTTACGACGAGCTACTTTCTCCTTTGGTGGTCATACGGTGACCCCAGGTACCGTTTTGTTATCCGGTTTGAAACCGTATGACAACTCCCTTTTGTGTAAAACCATTAGGCTAATACTATCTCAATATCACCTACCATCAGCTGCGAATGTTTATGTAGCCCTACCCAATAATTCCTGCATTACTACCACTTCTTAAGTGGGTCGTCAAAATGGCTATCTCTTTTAGCCTTGTTCATTAACTCCTTTTTCTCTTGTTCATTCAAACCAATCAATTTATTTGAAACTACATTAAAAAACAGTTCAGGATGAAAAAATATTGTGTTGAATCAAGAGATTCATGATTCACTCGCATCGAGAGATACTCAATTTTTTCAATGAACCTATTGTAAACCCAGCCACTTTTTTAGCCTTTTTGTCTTGCTACCTCTGCAAGAACCTCAATCTCTCGCGTCAAGAATAAATTGACCAGCTCAGCCTCTGCAGGAACATTTGTACACCATGCCTCAAATAAACGAACCCACCACCTATTAAATGGAATAGAGGACAAATGCACTATTACCGCCAAGCCAAGGTGAGCGATACCCAACCTCTACACTTCGAGTCACCTCGTTTGAAGACAAAGTGGAAAATTTTTTAATACTATCGAGTCGTGGGCTTAATTTGAAGCCAGCCGTCCTCTCTGCCTCGTATAACTCACCAGCGTTGTAGCTGCCGATGTGTGGGTATATAACCATATCAAGGATAGCTACGTTGGTCGTGCACTAGCAGGTATCTACAATTTCTAATATACCAACCGACGGTCAAATACTCACATAGGCTAGCCTTGGTATATAATGTACGATGAAATTCATCTATGATATTGCGCAACAAATCATATATACACTCGCCACTTCATCATCTTTGGTAACGATGAATAGGGATTGATTCTCAGGAAATATGAGGGATGTATAATAAGCCTTGCCTACACTACACATGAAGTACGTTACTACGTCTACATAACGAGAAATGCGGCTATCAAATCACCCCTAATCGCTAATAAAACAAAAAACATATACCGCCATTATACCTTATTAAAAAGCCCCCTAACCTAACACAGAGCACAGTATTCAATTTAAAACCTGCGTAGACTCGGGGGAAACCACGTACACATAATCGGGGTTTCATTTGTGTCAGACCGTCACGAACCGACCTGTACACAGGAAAAATAATAATTCATAAAACTTTGAATTGTTTTGAAATTAAATGAAATATGATCGCCAAGCCTTGCTATAAAGTGAAATTTAATGCAATTGATAATTTAATCATGATGAAGTTTGTTGAGTTGGTGTTGATTGGGTAGCAAGAGATATAAATCATCTGCTATGGTTCAGCTGTCAGCATATATTAGATAATTAGAACTTGACATGGTAAGAGATATAAGGTGAATCGATTTTAGCGGCGCCCATCATCTCTGAGGACGTGGGCTTATTTATAAGGTGTGATGATCTTCGATGATTGAATGACAGACAAAAGGACTTCGATGTGGAAAAAATAATCTTTTGCAAGTTCACTAACTCATTGGAATTTAATGGGAATTTGAAGCGTCTGGGTGCAAGAGATGCAATGGTGCTAGATTGCCTTCTAAAAGAACCAGCAGGTAGTGTCGCAACAAAAAAGAGCATTCTATCTTATGCCTGGAGCGATGTCAGGGTGTCAGACCTTTCATTGTCGAAGAGCATATCTCTCTTGCGTTCGACACTTAATGAAATGTTGCCAGGACAAGAAGTGATAGTCACCATGCCTCGTGTTGGCTACAAAATAAACAAATCTCTTTTCATAATAAAGAACGATGCTGAGACTTCTGACTTAGATATGGATGATATTCTTTTAAGCAACGATGATTTTACATCATCAGAAAGAAATGCAATCAAGAATTATACCTTTAAAAGGATTATAAGTACCACATCGTACGCTAAAACTATGAAAGTTATACTGTCTGTTTTATCCATTGTATTTTTTGGCTTAAGTGCCTATGAATACTCTAATTCAAGTCGATTTTTATCAGAAAAAATAGAATCTCCCAAGCTAAATATGATGACCACATCATCAGGCAATGAAGTCTATTATTTGGCTTCATCCCAGAAGTTGATCGAGGCATTAGAGAACATAAAGTGTGATTGTGTTTTCTTTGTCTACCCTGATGGGATATCACTTTATGACATCAAGAGAAACAGGGCTGTCAGCTTTTTGCTTCAAGATATGGATACGAGTGAGATATCAAAAAATATTAACTCGATCTTGGAGAACTAAGTCATGTTAAAATACTTTTCTGCATTTCTCTTATCAATAGCAACATTGGTTTTTGTTGAGTTTAAAGACTCTGATACGCCAATAAGTGCGGGTTCGTACTTAGGGGAGAGATACAGAATGTCGAAAATGGAACCATATGCAGAAATAAAATCTACATTCAATGTAACAAAAAGTGGTTATGTTGAACAAAACCTGATTCTTAAAGATGACTCTCTAGAGTCGAATGCAGTTTTTCACTTCTCAGGGAAACTTTACTCCTGCTCTGATTTTCACTGCGAGTATGTGAGTCATGGTCAAGTTATAGCAAAACCAAAAATACAAAAGAGCTTATTTGGAAGTAGATTCATTTCTCTACTTACTGCGGGTTTAAATGAACATAGTAATGATGTTGAAATACTATATAAATC
>NZ_CAWNWX010000107.1:48768-63756 GCF_963878195.1 Aeromonas sp. HMWF016 | reverse complement strand
TCTGGCCAGTTGCACCGCTTGCTCCAGCCAGCTCTGATGAGTCGGGAAGGGGATCGGGCGGGCGTTGGCAGAGGCAACAAGGGGCGCAGACATGATGAAAAACCCTGATTTGACAGAATAAATGCCAGCCTAGCGGCGAAACAAACCATTTTGAAATTAAATGATAAAATGAGTTCCAGTGGTTTTATAAATGGAGAAGCCCATGCTGGATCCCCTGTTACTGCGCAGTTTTGTCGCCATTATCGACACCGGCAGCTTTACCCGGGCCGGTGAACGGGTCCACCTGACCCAATCCACCATCAGCCAGCAGATGCGCAGGCTCGAACAGCAGATTGGCTGCCCGCTGCTGGACCGCTCCGGTCGGCAGGTGGTGGCGACGGCCGAGGGGGAGCAGCTGCTGGGGCTGGCCCGCCGCATTCTGGCACTGCTGGCACAGGCCGAGGAGCAGGTGAGCGAGGGGAGCATATCGCTCAGCCTCGGGGTGCCGGAGGATTTCGCCGCCGGTGCCATCACCCCGGTGCTGGCCGCCTTTGCCCGCGACTACCCCGAAGTGCGGCTGGAGGTGGAGAGCGGCCTGAGTCACCACATCTGGCAGCGCTTCGCCGCGGGGGAGCTGGATCTGGCGCTGGTCAAGCAGGTGCGCGGACAGGGCTCACCGCTCGCCAGCTGGCGTGAGCCGCTGGTGTGGGTCGATAGTCGCGACTGGCCGGCGAAGGGGCGTGACCCGCTGCCGCTGGTCGCTTTCCCGAGCGAAGGGCTTTATCGCCAGCAGATGACCGAGGCACTCGATGGTCTGGGGCGGCGCTGGCGTGTCGCCTATGTCAGTGCCAGTCTCGCCAGTTTGCAGGGGGCGGTGAGCGCGGGCATTGGCGTGAGCTTGCTGCCCAAACGGCTGATGCCCGCCGATCAGCTGGCCCTGACCCAGTGGCCCAAGGTGGCATCGGTAGAGCTGGCGCTCCATGCGACAAAGGATGGGGGCGAGCCGCTTAGCCGGTTGAGCGCCGCCCTGATCGCCCTCTGCGACGAGGTGATGGGGCCGCAGTGAGTGGCTCTGTGGGGAAAGACTTCTGTGGGGAAAAACTGAAGTCGGAAAAATAAGGCGGAAAAAGTGCGGGGAGGGATCAGTGATCCTTCCCCTCCGCCAGCTTGCGCTCGTAATCCTGTTTCACGATGGCCAGCGCCGCCAGCACCAGCTCGGGGGCCAGCTCATTGGTTTCGAGCAGTTCAATCAGATCCACCGCGAGTTTCACCTCGGGCGGGGCAGTTTCCAGTGACATGGGCAGGGTTCCGGTTTCGGTTGCGGGAAGAGGGGGGATTATACAGGGGCGCCGCCGTTGGCCGAAAGCGCCCGCTGTATCGGGCTGTGAGGCACCAAGGTCAGAGGTGCTGGCGCATCTCCTTGTCGATCTCCTCGCGCAGGGCAATCAGCTTTTTGGCGTACTGCTGCAACTGCAGATCGCTCTCGCTTAGCGGCTGCCACTGGGGCACCGGGGTCGGTTTGCCCTGCTCATCCATCGCCACGAAGATGATGATGCAGTGGGTGGTCTTGTGGCGCTCGGTGTCGGTGGGGTGGCGGCTGTAGACATCCACCGCCAGATGCATGCTGGTGGTGCCGGTGTGGATCACCTGAGCGTGCACCTCAACCAGCTGGCCAATCTGGATGGGGCGCAAAAAGCGGATCCCCCCCACATAGACGGTCACCGCATAGCCACCGCACCAGCCCGCGGCGCAGGCGTAGCCCGCCTGATCGATCCACTTCATCACCATGCCGCCATGCACCTTGCCGCCGAAATTGACGTCAGAGGGTTCGGCCAGAAATTGCAGGGTCAGTTCGCGATTGGGCACAGTCACATCCTTATTGCCTGAAGGGTTTTCCTGAGCTTTGCCCCATCGGGCAGCCCGGTCAAGGGTTCATCCCCGATTCAGGGGGGCGGGGTCACTATCTGGCTCTATTCATCCCGATTTCACTTTTTTGACCCGCAGGAGTGACACCATGAAACAGATGCTGGAACAGTTGCTGGGGGCTGGCAAAGGCTGGCTCAACGAAGGCGGAGACAAGCGCAAGGGGCAGATGCAGGGGGCGCTGGCCGGCGGCGCGCTCGGTCTGCTGCTGGGCAACAAGAAGATGCGCAAATATGGCGGCAAGGCGGCTGCCGTGGGCGGCGCTGCGGCCCTTGGCGGGCTGGCCTACAAGCTCTATCAGGATTGGCAGGCCCAGCAGTCGGCGCCTGCCCAGCCGACCCATCCCGTCAGTACCCTGGAAGGCAATGCGCTGGATGCCCGCTCGGCTCTCTTGGTACGCGCCATGGTGGCGGCAGCCCGGGCCGATGGCCATATCGACGGCGCCGAGCGCCAGAAAATTCAGGAGTACCTGACCGAACAGGGCCAGAGTGACGTGGCACGCTGGATTGACGCCGAGCTGGCCCGTCCCCTCGATCCCCACGCGCTGGCGCGGGAAGTGACCGATATGGAGCTGGCCACCGAGGTCTATCTCGCCTCCCTGCTTGCCATCGAGGTGGATCACTTTATGGAGCGCGGTTATCTCGACGAGCTGGCGCGGGCTCTCAAGCTCGATGGCAACCTCAAAGGAAGCATCGAGCGGCAGGTAGCTCAGCTTAACGCCCCCGCCTGATATCCTTCACTGCCATGGATTGCCGATAACGCCCCGCTCAAGGGGCGTTGTTGTTTCTGCGCTTTGGCGATCACCCCTCTGTTTCCAGCTGCCGGTTTATCAGGCCCGCAAGATGGTGGAGCGCCAGCTCCAGCTGCTCGCTCCAGGGATGGGAGCTGTTGAGGCGCAGGCAGTGGTTGTGTTGCCCCTGACTGGAGAAGAGGGCGCCGGGGGCGATGGAGAAGCCGCAGTCGAGCGCCATGGCATGGAGGGCGCGGCTGTCGAGGCGGGGCGGAAACTCCAGCCAGAGAAAGTAGCCGCCATCGGGGGAGGAGATCCGCACCTCGCCCGGCAACAGCCGTTGCAGGGCCGCCCGCATCTGCTGCTGGCGCTGGGCCAGGGTGTGGCGCAGGCGGCGAAAGTGGGCATCGACTCCGCCCTGGCGCAGCATCTCCGCCAGCGCCAGCTGGCTCGGCACATTGGTGGAGAGGGTGGACATCAGTTGCAGCCGCTGCACCCGCTCGGCATGGGGCCCCGCCACCACCCAGCCGACCCGAAAGCCCGGCGCCAGACACTTGGAAAAGGAGCTGCAGAGCAGGCTGTCGCCACGCTGATCCCAGTGGCGGATCGGCTTGGGGCGCTCGCGGCCGAAGTAGACCTCCGCATAGACGTCATCCTCCACCAGCGGCACCTTGTGGGCGTTGAGCAGTGCCATCAGCCCCTGTTTGTGTGCATCGGGCATGGTGTGGCCGAGCGGGTGCTGCACATTGCCCATCAGCCAGCACGCCTTGATGGGCATCTGGCTGAGGGCATCTTCCAATAGCGCCAGATCGATGCCCACGCCCGGGATCACCGGGATCTCCACCGCCTTGAGTTTCAGCCGCTCGATGGCCTGCAGGGCGCCATAGAAGGTAGGGGATTCCACCACCACCCAGTCGCCGGGCTCGGTCAGCACCTGCAGACTGAGGGAGAGCGCCTCCATGGCGCCGGTGGTGATGATGATCTCCTGCGGGTTGATGGCGACCCCGTCGCTGGCGTAGCGCTGGGCGATGGCGCGGCGCAGCGCTTCGTTGCCGGGGGGCAGGTCGGCCACCGTGCTGAAGGGATCGAGCTTGCGCATGCAGCTGGCCAGCGCCCGCCCGAGCTGGGGATGGGGGAACAGGGTCGGGTCTGCTACCGACATGCCAAGGGGCACCAGATCCCGCGATTTGCTCGCCTGCAACACCTCGAACACCAGATCGTTGATATCCACCGAGCCGCTGTAGTGGGTCTGGCTCGGGGTGTGCTGCACGAGCTGTGGTGAGGCGGCTTTGACGTAGTAACCAGACTGGGGGCGGGCGAGGATCCGCCCCTGACTTTCGAGCAGTTGATAGGCCTGCAACACCGTCATGGGGCTGAGCCCGTGGGTCTTGCAGCTCTGGCGAATGGAGGGGATGCGCTCCCCCGGTTGCCAGATGCCATCGTCGATCTGGCTTTGCAGGCGGTCGGCCAACTGCTGATAAAGGGACATGATCTGGATCAACTGTTATAGGTGTAATTCAATATAACTGCATCTGTTATAGGTGTCATGACCCGTGGTGTACTTGTCCTGCATGAAACGTGCAAGGCAAATACAACAAAAGAGAGTGACGCATGATCAATCCGGATGACGTGGTCAGCCTGTCGCGCCTGCAATTTGGCGCCACGGCCCTGTTCCACTTCCTGTTTGTCCCCCTCACCCTGGGGCTGTCCTGGATCCTGGTGATCGCCGAGTCGGCCTATGTGATGACCGGCAAGGTGATCTATCAGGACATCACCCGCTTCTGGGGCAAACTGTTTGGCATCAACTTCGTCATGGGGGTCACCACGGGGATCACCATGGAGTTTCAGTTCGGCACCAACTGGGCCTATTACTCCCACTACGTGGGGGACATCTTCGGTACCCCGCTGGCCATCGAGGGGCTGATGGCCTTCTTCCTCGAATCGACCCTGGTGGGGCTCTTCTTCTTCGGCTGGGACAAGCTCTCCCGCGGCAAGCACCTGCTGGTGACCATGCTGGTGGCGCTCGGCTCCAACCTCTCGGCACTCTGGATCCTGATCGGCAATGGCTGGATGCAAAACCCGGTGGGGGCCGAGTTCAACCTGCTGACCCAACGGATGGAGCTGGTGGATATCGCCGCCGTGCTGCTCAACCCGGTGGCGCAGGTGAAGTTCGTTCACACCGTTGCTGCGGGCTATGTGGCCGCCTCCATGTTTGTGATGGGGGTGAGCAGCTGGTATCTGCTGCGCAAGACGGAAGTGCAGTTCGCCCTGCGATCCTTCGCCATCGCCTCCGGTTTCGGGCTGGCGGCCATCCTTTCGGTCATCGTGCTCGGGGATGAGTCGGGCTATCGCACCGGCGAGGTGCAGAAGGTGAAGCTCGCCGCCATCGAGGCGGAGTGGCACACCGAGCCGGCGCCTGCCTCCTTCACCCTGTTCGGCTTCCCGGATCAGCAGGGGGAGACCACTCACGCCGCCATCAAGATCCCGTATCTGATGGGGATCATCGCCACTCGCTCCCTCGACGAGGCGGTGACCGGTATCAAGGATCTCAAGGTGCAGCACGAGGCGCGTATTCGCAGCGGCATGGTGGCGTCCGGTGCCCTCGAAGAGATCCGCGCCGGCAACGACTCGGCCGAAAACCGGGCGCTGTTTGCCAAACACGGCAAGGATCTCGGCTACGGTCTGCTGCTCACCCCCTATGCCAGCAATATCGCCAAGGCGGGGGAGGCGGAGATTGCCAAGGCGGTGGAGGACTCCATCCCGCAGGTGGCGCCGCTCTTCTTCGGTTTTCGCCTGATGGTGGGGCTCGGCGTCGCGATGCTGGGGCTGATGGTGGTGAGCTTTGTCCAGCTCTGCCGCAACAGGCTGCAGAGCTCGCCACGCCTGCTCAAGACCCTGCTCTGGAGCATTCCGCTGCCCTGGATCGCCATTGAGGCGGGTTGGTTTGTGGCCGAGTTTGGTCGCCAGCCCTGGACTATCAGCGACGTGCTGCCGGTCTCGGCCTCGGTCTCCCTGCTTACCCCGGGCCAGCTCTGGTTCAGTCTCATCGCCATCTGCTCCATCTACACCCTGCTGCTGGTGGTGGAGCTCTTCCTGCTGCGCCGGGTGATCCGCAAGGGGCCCGCCATTCTCCATACCGGCCGCTACAGCGGTGAACAACCCGAACTTGCGAGGATCGCCTGATGGATTACGCAACCCTGAAACTCATCTGGTGGGCGCTGCTGCTCTTCATGATGGTCGGCTTTATCGTGATGGATGGCTTCGATCTCGGCATCGCCATGCTGCTGCCGGTGGTCTCGCAGGATGACGACGACCGGCGGCTGGTGATCAACAGCGTGGGGCCGGTGTGGGAGGGCAATCAGGTGTGGCTGATTGCCGGTGCCGGCGCCCTGTTCGCCGCCTGGCCGCTAGTCTATGCCGCCGCCTTCTCGGTGCTCTATATCCCCATGGTGGTGCTGCTGCTCGGCCTCTTTCTGCGCCCGGTCGGCTTTGACTACCGCAGCAAGCTGACCGACCCGCTGTGGCGCCGCTGGTGGGATCGGGCGCTGGTGGCAGGTGGCCTGATACCGACCCTGATCCTCGGCGCCGCCATCGGTCTGGTGATGCAGGGCTTGCCGTTTCGCTTCGACACGGCGCTGCGCCTGCACTACGGCGCATTCGACTTCCACTGGGGCTGGCTGCTCTCGGTGCTGGCTACCGCCATCACCTTGCTGCTGCTGCACGGCGCCAGCTTTTTGCAAGCCAAGGTAACGGGAACGCCCGCGCTGCGTGCACGGGGTATCGCCATCCTGCTGGCCCCGCTGGTGACCTTTTTCTACCTGCTTGCCGGCTGGCATCTGGTGGATCTGCAGGGCTATCAGCTGACCGGTCTGGCGGGCCAGCCCTTTGACGGCAACGCCGTGCTAAGCCCGCTGATGAAGGGGGTCACCCCCCATGTCGCCGGCTGGCTGCGCAACTACCACGAGCAGCCGCTGCTGTGGCTGGTGCCGGTGATTGGCGCGCTGGCGCCGCTGGCGAGCGGGATTGCCGCCTGGCTGGAGCGCGGACGGTTGGCACTGGTGGCAAGCGCCGTAGCCTGCATCGCCATGCTTGGCTCGGTGGCCATCTCGCTCTTCCCCTTCGTGCTCCCTTCAACTCTTGATGCCGCGAGCAGCCTGACCCTGTGGGATGGCACCTCCAGCTACAAGACGTTGGCCATCATGTTCGGCATCGTGCTGGTGCTGCTCCCCATCAACCTTGGCTACACCGGCTGGGTCTATCGGGTGGTGCGCGGCAAGCTCGACCGCGCCCGCATCAAGCGCGACGGCCATCAACTCTACTGACCATAAGGAGGACGCCATGTGGTACTTCACCTGGATACTGGGGCTCGGTTTTGCCCTGTTGCTGGGGCTGTGCAATCTGCTCTGGCTGGAAGCGCGCTGGGAAGCGGCTGACCGCGACCAGAACTGATCTGCGGGGTTGACCCGCATGCCCGGTCGGGCTGCCAGTGGCGCCGCCCGACCACCCTGCCACTTCACTGACAGTCGCGGACTGTCACTCAACCGACAGGTAATCAATATGAAACAGACATTGAAAGCGGTGGCGCTGGCCATCGGCTGCGCCCTTGCCGCCGCGCCGGCGGGTGCCGCCAGCCAGGGCGTACAACTGACGCCACTGGACAAGAACTTCACCCTGCAGGTGCTCGGTAGCGGCGGCCCCATCTCCGACGATCAGCGCGCCTCCTCCAGCGAGGTGATCTGGTGGAAGGGGAAATCCCGCATCCTGATCGATGCCGGTGGCGGCGTCTACCTGCGCTTCGGTCAGGCGGGGGCCAAGCTCGAAGAGGTCGATTTTATCGGCATCACCCACTTTCATACCGACCATGTGACCGACCTGCCCGCCCTGCTCAAGGGGGCTTACTTCTTCGAGCGCAGCGATCCGCTGGATCTGGCGGGGCCCGAGGCTGGCTCGGCCTTCCCCAGCATGAGCGGCTACTTTGACGCCCTTTTCAACAAGGAGAAGGGGGCTTATGCCTACCTGAGCGGCTTCAAAGATGGCACTGATGGTCTCTTCCCCATCACCCTGATTGATGTCCCCTATCGGGGGCCAAAACCCCACACCGTCTATCAGCAGGATGGCTTGACCATCACCGCGCTCGGCATCCCCCACGGTGACGTGCCCTGTCTGGCCTACCGGATCCAGAGCGCCGAAGGGAGCATCGTCATCTCGGCAGATCAGAACGGTTCCAACCCCGCCTTCCTCGATTTTGCCCGGGGCGCCGACATTCTGGTGATGCCGCTGGCTATTCACGAAGGGGCCGACCCGGTCTCCGCCTCGCTCCATGCCAAGCCATCGGTGGTGGGCAAGATTGCCGCCGAGGTGAACCCCAAGCTGCTGGTGCTGAACCACTGGATGGGGGTCGGCCTCAATCACAAGAAAGAGGCGATGGCCATCGTCAAACAGCAGTTCCATGGCCAGATCGTGGCCGCCCGCGATCTCTCCAGCTACCCCGTTTCATCCGTCAAGGAGTCCACTCATGAGTAACTCAAGCAGCAACAAAACCACCGGCAAACTGACCCTCTCCATCGCCATGACCAGCCTGATTGCCCTGACCCCGGGACTGGCGCTGGCGGCCACCCCGAGCGATGCGCCGGTCAAGGCTGCCCCCAGCGAACAGCACGGCGGCAAGTGTGCGGCGGGCAAGTGCGGCACCGAGAAGCGCTTTGAAAAGCAAGCCCTCGACAGCGATCCGCAGGGGCGGCTGGTGCGCGCCCGTGACGGCAAGTGCGGCGTGGCGGGAGAGGGGATTGATGGCGATACATCCAGCAAGGGCAGCAAGATGACGGAGGGGGTATGCGGCCAATAAGCTCCCGCAGTCGGGGGATCGGGTTGCGGCAGGAGCATCTGGATGCGCTCTGCTCCGGCCCCATCCGCCCCGGTATCGACTTTCTCGAGCTGGCGCCGGAGAACTGGATGGCCATCGGCGGTGCCAAGCGGGCGCAGTTGCATCAGCTGGTCGAGCGTTACCCGCTGGTGGCCCACGGTCTCAGCCTCTCCCTCGGCGATTGTCTGCCTCTCAACCGCGCCCTGCTCGGCCAGATCCGCACCTTTCTGGATGAGTTCGGCATCGGGCTCTACAGCGAGCACCTGAGCTTTTCCCGCGACCAGCAGGGCTATCTCTACGAGCTCTTACCGGTGCCGCGGCAGTGGGAGAACATTCCCTATCTGGCAGAGCGGATTGAGCAGGTGCAGGAGGCGCTGGCCCGCCCGCTGGTGCTGGAAAATATCTCCTACTACCACGGCTATGACCACGAGATGCCGGAGGAGGATTTTCTCGCCGAGCTGGTGGCGCGCAGCGGCTGCGAGCTGCTGCTCGATATCAACAACGTCTTCGTCAACAGCCGCAACCACGGTTACTGCCCCAAGCGGATGATCGCCGGGCTGCCGAGCAGTGCGATCCGCTATTTCCATATCGCTGGCCATCTGGAAGAGGCGGACGGCACCTTGCTGGATACCCACGGCAAACCGGTTTGCGAAGAGGTGGTGGCTCTGGCCCGTTATACGGTGAAGACCCACGGCCTGCGCCCCCTGCTGCTGGAGCGGGATCACCATCTGCCGCCGCTGGCAGTGCTGGAGGCCGAGCTGGCGCGGGTGCACGGCGCCTGTTGCGAGGTGCTCGACAGTCAGGTGCGGGAGGTGCGCTATGGATAGACGGTTATCTCTGATCACTGCGCCCAAAACGGCGCCGCAGTGGATGCAGCAGCAGACCGCCTGGCTGGCGAGCCGGGTACGGCTGCCGCAGGATGGCATCGCCAGTCACTATGCCCGCAGCGTGCGCGCCAATGTGGAGTCGGTGCTGGAGAGCGCCTTTCCGCTCACCCACGCTCACTGGGCGCCGGTGGACAGGTGGCAGCTGGTGGAGGGCTTTGTTATCCAGCACGGCGCCGAGGCTCCCGAGTTTCACCATATCGCCACCGAGTTTGTCCGCTATGTGCAGCATCGCCACGGCGAGGGCTCCCTCAACTGGCCCAAGCAGCGGCTGGCGCTGTTGGAGTACGAGTGGGCCTGCCTTTGTGTCGAGATTGACCAAGGGGTGGTGCCGCAAGTTATGGCGGGAGAGGAGGTGATGGCGGAGAGTCCACTTCGGCTCAATCCCACCCTGCAACTGCTTGAGCTCCCCTTTGCCATTCGTCGCAGCGGCGTGGTGCCGACCCGTCAGGGCAACCACTTCTATGGCCTGTTTCGCAGCCCGGATCATCAGGTGGTGACCCAGCGGTTGCGCGAATGGGATGTGGCGCTGATCCAGCTGTTGCAACAGCAGCCGGGGATCACCCAAGCCGCGTTCCTGCAACAGGTGAAACAGGTTCGCCGCGACTTTGATCTGATCGAGTGGGCGCGCCATTTTCACCGGCTGGGTCTGCTGACCTTGTCCGTTGGCGAGCGCCAGTCCGGCGCGCCCTTGCCCTCATCTAGCAAACACCAAGGAGAATTCCCATGAACAACACCCTGATCCAGTGGTACGAGCGGGCGGTAGCCCAGTGCAAACGGCTCGATTTTCTGGCCCTGCTGGCCATTCGCCTCTATCTCATTCCGGTCATCTATGTGGGGGCCCACTCCAAGGTGGTGGGTTTTGCCGGCACCGTCGCCTGGTTTGGCGCACCGGTCTCGGAAGGGGGACTCAACCTGCCATTCCCGACCCTGCTCGCCTTTCTGGCGGCGGGCACTGAAGTGCTGGGTTGTATCTGTATCGCCCTTGGCCTCTTTACCCGCATCATGGCCATTCCCACCATCTTCCTGATGAGCGTGGCGAGCGCTATGGTGCACTGGAAGCACGGCTGGGACGCCATCGCCACCGGCAGCATGGAGGCCACTGTGCGCCTCAACGGCTTTATCGAGTGGCTGGCCGCCAACTTCCCCGGTCGTTACAACTACATCACCGAGCTCGGGGATCCCGTGATGCTCAACAACGGGATGGAGTTTGCCGCCACCTACTTCGTGATGCTGCTGGTGCTGCTGGTTTACGGCGGGGGTCGCTATGTCAGCCTCGACTACTGGCTCAAGCGTGCAGTGAGCAAGGGGGAGGTGGTTTCCCGCACTGCATAACAACAGACAAAATAACAGAGCGTGAAAAGAGACGAGCGGCATAAGCCGCTCGTTTTTATGTTATGACGGGAGAGGCAGAGCGGCCTGCTGGCACAGCTTATGCCTGACAGGCGGCGAGCCGGACGGCTTCGCGGCGCTCGCTGACATGGGTCAGCCCGTAGGCCAGCAACACGATAAGGGCGCCGATCCAGGGGGTGTGCATCAGACCGAGGTGCTCCACCACCAAGCCACCGACTACGGAGCCGAGCGCAATGCCGACGTTGAAGGCGGCGATATTGAGACCCGATGCCACATCCACCGCCTTGGGTGTGTGCAGTTCGGCCTGCTTGACCACCAGTACCTGCAGACCCGGCACGTTGCCAAAGGCAAAGGCGCCCCACACCAGCACGGTCAGCACCGCCAGCACCGGATGCGGCGCGGTGAAAGTGAGGGCCAGCAGCACCACAGCGAGACCTGCAAACAGCAGCTTGAGCGCCGGCAGCGGACCCATCTTGTCGGCCAGCTTGCCGCCCCAGATATTGCCGACGGCGACCGATACCCCGTAAACCAGCAGGATCAGGCTCACCGCACCGGCACTAAAACCGCTTATTTGCTGCAGGATGGGGGCAAGGAAGGTGAAGGCTGTGAAAGCGCCACCGTAACCGAGGGCGGTTTTAGCGTAGACCAGCAGCAGCGGCTTCTTGGTCAGCACCGAGAGCTGTTCGCGGATGGTGGAGGCCGCCCCCTTGGGCAGGTTGCTCGGGATCAGCAGCAGGCTACCCACCATGGCGACGAGGCCGAGCAGGCTCACCACCAGAAAGGTTTCGCGCCAGCCAAAGACCTGACCAATCCAGGTGCCAAGCGGTACGCCGGTCACCAGCGCCACGGTGAGGCCGCTGAACATGATGGCGATGGCGCTCGCCGCCTTCTCTTTGGCGACCAAGCCGGTGGCGATGGTGCTGCCCACCGAGAAGAAGACTCCGTGCGCCAATCCGGTCAGGATGCGGGCCACAATCAGGCTCTCGTAACCGGGGGCCTGCCAGGCCAGCAGGTTGCCGGCGGTAAAGAGCGCCATCAACCCTACCAGCAACCATTTGCGCGGCACCTTGCCGGTGAGCGCCGTGAGTACGGGGGCGCCGATGGCTACGCCAAGGGCATAGAGGCTGACCAGAAGGCCCGCCGAGGGGAGCGAGACATTGAGCTGTTCGGCGATGGTGGGGATAAGCCCCACGATCACGAATTCGGTGGTGCCGATCGCAAAGGCACTTAAGGTGAGGGCAAATAACGCCAGTGGCATAACAACTCCTTGGTTAGGGACTCCCGACGGGAGAATGGCGCCAGTATGCCGATGCGGTTTGTTGGCAAAAATGACGATAACAGCAAATTACTTTTGCCAAATCAGCAACAATGGCGATGAGTGGGAGGGGAATGGGAGAGACAATAGTGGTCGCAAAGAGGGGGGGAAGAGAGATGAGAGCGAAGTGACTGGAGAGCAGAGTAAAAGCGTGCTGAGCGAGTAGGGTACAAAGAGGAAACGGGGACGGGGGTAATGGAAGGCGACAGGGTTGGCTGAACCTGCTGTGCGTGCTGGAGTGAGTAAAGAGTGAGATTAAAGGGCAAAAAATCGGGAGGCATGATACCTCCCGATTTTGCTGAAAAATGTCATTGAGCGTTATTTGCTCCCTTCTCCCCTTGCGGGAGAAGGGAGCTGGTCGCGGGCTCATGGTCCCCGCTCTTGCTACCGCTGAGCCTGTGTCTGCTTAATCCCAATCCGGCGCAAAGTCCGGATTGGCGCAGCGCTCGCCCCGATCCAGTGTGGCGATGGCGGCCATCTCCTTGCTGCTCAAGGTGATATCGAGGGCGGCCAGATTGGCGGCCTGATTCTCCCGTTTGGTGGAGCTCGGGATCACCGCCATATTCTGGGCCAGCAGCCAGGCCAGCGACACCTGGGCCGCCGAGACGCCGTGGCGCTGGCCGATCTCCATCAGCAGCGGCTCGGTGAGCACCTTGCCATAGGCGAGCGGCATATATGCGGTGATGGCGATACCGTGAGCTTTGCAGAACTCCACCACCTTGCGGTTTTGCAGCAGCGGGTGGATCTCCACCTGCTGGTGGGCGATGGCGCCGGACCCCAAAATCTCGATGGCCTGTTTGAGTTGGGCCACAGTGAAGTTGGAGACTCCGATCTCGCGGGTCAGGCCTTGTGCTTTGGCCTCGGCCAACTGCTCCAGATAGACCTCCATCGGCACTTCATCCTTGGGGGAGGGCCAGTGGATCAGCGCCAGATCCAGATAGTCGGTGCCCAGTTTTTCAAGACTTACCTCCAGGCTCGGGATTACCTTGCCCGGCCCAAATTCGCTGGTCCACACCTTGGTGGTCAGATAGATATCCTGGCGGGGGACGCCGCTCTCGCGCATCAGCTGGCCCACTTCGGCCTCGTTGGCGTAGATCTGGGCGGTATCGATGTGGCGGTAGCCAAGTTCCAGCCCCTGCAGCAGAGAGTCGCGCAGGGGTTGACCGGTCAGGCGAAAGGTTCCAAGACCCAGGTTGGGCATCTTCATCATGCTACTCCTCAAACGGGTTGCAAAGGGCGTTCAGCGGCGCGGCGGATCAGGCGTCCAGCGGCTGATAGCGGCGAATGGTGCTGCCAGCAAACCAGGGCTCGGCCTTGGCGACAAACTCGGTAAAGTGAGGCTGGCCCTGATGGGCGGTGAGGGCCGCTTCGCTCTCCCACACCTCGTAGAGCATCCAGCTGTGGGGATTGTCCAGATCCTGATGCAGCTGGTAGCGCTGGCAGCCAGCCTCCTGCAAGGTGGCCGCAATCAGCGGCTCAAGGGCGGCACGAAACTGGGCGGCGAATTCGGGTCTGGCTTCAAGCTGGGCAATCACAATAACGGGTGATGACATCTGAACCTCCTTGGCATAAACGAAGGGTCAGTATGCCTGCCGTGACTTGCCGGAAACAGGGTTAATGGCGCAGCAGTGAATTGAGAGAGGCACAGCAATCGGGGGCTGTGGCCCCCTATTATCAGGCGCTGGCGGGTTCCGACCAGACGGCAAACTCATTGCCGCTGGGCTCGACAAAGTGGAAACGGCGGCCACCGGGAAAATCGAAAAGAGGGCGGTTGATGGTGCCACCGTGTTGGCTCACCTTGGCTTGGGTCGCGTCAATATCGGCGCTGTAGAACACCAGCAGGGCGCCGCCTTGCGCGCTCTGGCTGCACTGTTTGGCACGATAGAAGCCACCATCCAGCCCCTCATCGGCAAAGGCGCAGTAGTCGGGGCCGTAATCGACAAACTGCCAGCCAAATACGGCCTTAAAGAAGGCCTTGGTCGCGGCGAGATCCCTGGCCGCAAACTCCACATAGTTCAGTTTTTCATGGGCTTTCATTCAGTTCGTCTCCCTCATCATCAGTATCGGTAGGCTCAGTAAGTTGTTCCCAAGGGGTCAGTTTAAGCTGCTTGCGCCGTAGCCAGAGGAGACTCGCCATCATGAGGCCTGTTAATCCAGCAAACAGGGCTGTGTGGCGCAGAGCTAATAGCGGATCAATCCCCATGGATTGCCAGCTGAACAACCACAACAAAATGCTCCAGATCAGGCCAAGGCCGACGCCAAATACCAGCAAGTTGGTTAGCCAGTTCTCGTAGTGAGGCGGTTTGACAGGCCAGCCAAGTTGGCGCAATAACCAGAACAAGGGGGGATTGTAGTTGGACTGCCATACTCCTTTACTTGCCAGTTCCTGATGGGCTGCCGCCAGCCGCTCTTCAAATGTCATCGTGTTCGTCCTTGTTTCTATTCGGTTTCATACGAACCAATATTGTCCCATTCTACCGGCAAACACCGAGCAGAGTTTGAGCTGGCCATCACGTTATCTCTTTGCCGTGACGGTGAAGCCATATCAGGCAATGCTTGCCAATACAGAGCGGCTACGCCTATAAAGTCCCATTACTCTTGTCCGGATAACAGCAATGAAGACCCATTCTGATGAACTGACCCTGTTTGTGGCGGTGGTGGAGGCGGGCAGTTTTCGCCAGGCGGCTGAGAACCTCGGTATGGACAACTCGGTGGTGAGCCGCGGCATCAAAAGGCTGGAGGAGAAGCTCTCAACCGTGCTGCTCAATCGCACCACGAGGCGGGTCAGCCTGACCGAGGAGGGGAGCTGGTTTTATCAGCGGGCTGTGAAGATCCTGACCGAGATGAGCGAGGCGGAGGGGCTGCTGCTGATGCGTCGCGAACAGCCGGAGGGCATATTGCGGGTCGATGCCGCCACCCCTTTTATCCTGCACCGGTTAGT
>NZ_CAWNWX010000107.1:0-48743 GCF_963878195.1 Aeromonas sp. HMWF016 | reverse complement strand
CCCCGCCATCGAGCTGCAACTGCATAGCTCGGAGGGCTTTATCAATCTGATGGAGCGGCGGGTAGACATGGCCATCCGCATCGGCGAGCTGACCGACTCCTCCCTGCGTGCGCTGCCGCTGGGCCGTTCGCGGTTGCGGCTGCTGGCCTCTCCCGCCTATTTGAGCGGGCGCGGCACCCCGCGCCAACCGGCAGATCTGCTGAACGGCCACGAGCTGCTTGGCTTTTTGCATCCCGATCACCTCAACCACTGGCCGCTGCTCAGTGCCGAGCAGGGGGATCGCTTTGCCATCACCCCCAGTTTGCGTGCCAGCAGCGGTGAAACCTTGCGTCAGCTGGCGCTGGTGGGGCAGGGGATCGTCTGTCTGTCGGACTTTATGACCGGGCCGGATCGGGCGAGCGGGGCATTGGTGGAGGTGCTGGCGCGCAATAACAGCGGTGCCTCGCGCCCCATCAATGCGGTCTTCTACTCCGATGCCCAGCGGGATATCCGGCTGCGGGTCTGGCTCGATTTTCTCAAAGAGCAGCTGGGCAGCCATACCCTGTAGTGCAGCTTGGTTTATGCGGTTTGTTGCTGCTGTTTGCTTATCGAAGAACAAGTCGCTCATTCGTCGCAGTCAATCAGCAGCCAAGCGGCGGATAAACAGACGGCCAACTTGAGGGTCGGCCGTCTGTTCGGGAAGGTGTGTGAGCTGAAGCGCAGTTACCGTGGCAGTTTGCCCCAGACCCTGCTGAGCAGGGCGCCGCCGATGACGGGGGGGATGGCCAGCAGCAGGGTCCACTGCCATGAGAGCCCGCCCAGGGTAGCGGCCAGTACGATGGTGGTGAGGACCACCAGTTGAGCGACCATCATCAGAAAGGTGCCTTCGCGGGGGGTCAGTGCATTCTCTTCTTGGGCGGTGCGGGTGCTGGTCGGTTTCATGATCTCATTCCTCTTATTGAGCCTGATATCACTAAGCAACCGCCGTTCCATCTTTTTTCATGTTAATAATCAATATGTTGTGGTTTTTCTCGTTATTCCTGTTATGAGAGCGCTAGCAAAATGATTCGCAAAATGAAAACGCCACCTTGCGGTGGCGTTTTCATTTGCATGAGAGGCTGGCAGGTCAACGAATGCGGTATTGGCGGATCTGCTCATCGATCGCTTTTGCCAGCTCGAACAGCTCGCGACTGGCGGCATTGCTCTCCTCTGCATGCTCGCGCTGATGTTCAGCCACCATGGCCAGTTCGTCGAGGGCGGCCTTGGCTTGCCCCATCTGCTGATGCTGGGATTGGGCCAGCGCGCTTATTTCGTTGATCTCGAGTGCCGCCTGATTGATCTGGCTGGTGGCATCGATCAGTACCTCCTTGGCCTGACTCATCCGGCTGTATCCCTCTTCGCTCAAGGTGCGCGAGTCGGTCATCGAGTTGCTAGCCTGGCGGGTCCCTTCCTGCAGGCGCAGGATCAGATCCTGCACATCCTTGGTCGCTGTCTGGGTGCGCACCGCCAGTTGGCGCACCTCGTCGGCCACCACGGCAAAACCGCGCCCCATGTCGCCCGCCCGGGCGGCTTCGATGGCGGCGTTGAGGGCCAGCAGGTTGGTCTGGTTCGAGACGTCGCGGATGAGGTTCATGATCTGGGTAATATCGTTGCTGTCCTTGACCACTTCATCGAGCAGGGTTGATGAGGTGCTAATGCTGCTGCGCAGCGTCTCAAGCCGGTTTGCACTCTGGGTGACATCCTGCTCGATGGTGCGCATATGGCCGGCGATATGGTGGGTCACCTCGTTGACGCCCATGGAGCGGCTGGCTATCTGTTCGGCATTATCCCCGATGATGGTGACGACGTTGGTCAACTCCTGAATGCTCTGGGCCTGCTGGTACGCCTCACCAGCCAGCGCTTGCGCCTGATGCAGGGATTGGGAGGATTGGGCCGACAGGGCGCTGCCCGATTGCTGGAAGCGGTAGAAGCTCTGGTTCAGGCTCTGGATCAGCCGGTTGAAACTCTGGGCCATCAACCCCAGCTCCGACTCGTCGGAAAAGTCGAGGCGGGTTGCCAGATCCCGGTCTGCGGTGATGTGGTGCATGCCATCGGCCGCAAGGCGAATGGGACGGCTGATGGAGTGGGCGAGCCAGGCCGATGCCAGCATCGCTAGGGTGCCGATGGCGAGCGAGACGATGATGATGAGCTGACGGGATTCATGCAACCCCTCCTCCAGCTCGGCGCCGTTTATCTCGCCGATCAGCACGCGGTTGAGTGCCGGTATGTAACGCACCGCGATAAGGTAGGTTTCACCATTCTGCGAAAGGGATTGGACGGCAACCTGTTCATGGGCGTTGGGAATGAGCTGTTTGACCGTTGCAAGGAAAGCGGCCTGATGGTGGGCCGCACCCTCTTGCTCCTGATCCGGGTGGATTTCGATGGAGCCGTTCATATCAGCCATATAGACCTGACCGCTCTTGCCGATCCGGTAGCTGCTGATGAGCTTGCGCAGCGCATTCATATTGATGGAAGTGCCTGCTACCGCCAGCGTCTTGCCCTCGGACGTGACCGCCGTATTGATGTAGAGCGAGGCGCGCTTGTCAAAGTCCGAGATATCGAGGTTCAGCTCGTAGGGGTGATTGCGTTTGAGAAAGCCGTAGAACCAGTCATCTTTCAGGTCTGACTCGTGCAGCTGTTTCTGGGCGGTGGGGCCACCGCTGAAGTTGATCAGGGTATTGGTCTGGAGCGGCGCGATAAAGACATTGCCGCCAATGCGCTGCTGCAGTGCCTGAAAATAGTGCTCCATCTTGGGCCACTCTGCTGCCGGCATCCCCTGAGCCAACCAGTCGATGACGAAGCTGTTGCTGGCCAGTGCCTGTGCTTCGGTCAAGTGGTGGGTCAGTTCGGCAGTGAGCTGGTTGGCGATGCGATCCACGCTGCTTGGCAGCTCATAGCGCTCGACCCGCTGCTGCGCCTGAGTGTGGGAGATCTGTTCCAGGATCAGGGTGATACAACTGATGGCGATGACCATCAGTATGGCGACACCGGAGAGGATCCGGGTTCTGATCCCGAGTCCTGACCAGAGGAAGTGAAGTGAAAATCGGTTTATCGCTCTGTCCATGTCCCTAGCTCCTGTAAAAAACAGGTCGCAGATGCGACCCAGAAGCAAATTATAGATAAACAGCTCAATTGCGTTGTGCCGAGTGCATAAGTGAATAGCGACGAGGGATGGAGAGGGGATATAGAGGTAAAAAGAGAGGCCGACATGAGTGTCGGCCTCTCTTGTTTTTCAGGTCAACGGGGATCGGTTATCCGATCACTCCTCTTCAGCCCAGCGGCGTGAACGCTCGACCGCTTTTTTCCAACCGCTGTAGCGTTTGGCTCGGTCGTCGCGGTCCATCTGCGGGATGAACTCGCGGTCCACGCTGAACTTGTCTTCCAGCTCGTCCGAGCTCTTCCAGAAGCCGACGGCAAGACCTGCTAGGAAGGCGGCACCCATGGCGGTGGTCTCGATACGGGTCGGACGCACCACCGGGGTATGCATCATGTCGGACTGGAACTGCATCAGGAAGTCGTTGGCCACAGCGCCGCCGTCCACCTTGAGGGCGGCCAGCTTGATGCCGGAGTCCTGCTGCATCGCATCCAGCACATCGCGGCTCTGATAGGCGATGGATTCCAGCGCGGCACGGATGATGTGGTTGCGGTTGGCGCCGCGGGTCAGGCCGACCATGGTGCCGCGAGCATACGGATCCCAGTAGGGAGCCCCCAGACCAACGAAGGCCGGTACCAGATAGACGCCGTTGGTGTCACCCACCTTGGAGGCGAAGTAGTCGGTGTCGCGGGCATCGTGAATGATCTTGAGCTCGTCACGCAGCCACTGGATGGTGGCACCGCCCATAAACACCGCACCTTCCAGCGCGTAGTTCACTTCCCCTTTCGGGCCGATGGCGACCGTGGTCAGCAGGCCGTTACTGGAGCGAACCGGCTCGGTACCGGTGTTCATCAGCATGAAGCAGCCGGTGCCGTAGGTGTTCTTGGCCATCCCTTTTTCGAAGCAGAGCTGGCCGAACAGGGCAGACTGCTGGTCACCGGCGATACCGGCGATGGGGATGCGGGAGCCGCCGCCACGGGTGGTGTAGCCATAGACCTCGGAGGAGGGTTTGACTTCCGGCAGCATGGACATGGGGATGCCCAGCTCGTCCAGCATGCGCTGATCCCACTTCAGATCGCGGATGTTGTAGAGCATGGTACGGGAGGCGTTGGTCGGATCGGTGACGTGCACTTCACCGTTGGTCATCTTCCACACCAGCCAGGTGTCGATGGTGCCGAACAGCAGCTCGCCGTTCATCGCCTTCTCGCGGGCACCTTCGACGTTGTCGAGGATCCACTTCACCTTGGTACCGGAGAAGTAGGCATCCAGCACCAGACCGGTGTTTTCACGCACGTACTCTTCCAGACCACGCGCTTTCAGCTCTTCACAGATGGCGGCGGTGCGGCGGCACTGCCAGACGATGGCGTTGTAGATGGGTTTGCCGGTGGCTTTTTCCCACACCACTGTGGTTTCACGCTGGTTGGTGATACCGATGGCGGCGATCTCTTCGCTGCGCAGGCCGGTCTTGGCCAGCACTTCGGTGAAGACGGAGGACTGGGTCGCCCAGATCTCCATCGGGTCGTGCTCTACCCAGCCCGCTTTCGGGTAGTGCTGGGTGAATTCGCGCTGGGAGGTGCCAACGATATTGGCATCCTGATCAAAGACGATGGCGCGGGAAGAGGTAGTACCCTGGTCCAGAGCGACGACATATTTCTTTTCAGCAGACATGATGTTCTCCACGTTTTTATTTTCCACGTTTTTACACGTTGGGGAGGGGCGCTCTTAGGCGGCGGCCTCTTCTTTGGCGGTTTGGGCAGCTTGCTCGGTGGCGGCAACACGGTTGCCCGGTACACAGGGAGCCAGCACTTTGACATAGAGGGCAGTACCAATCTGGGCACCGACGATGGGGCCAAGGATGGGGACCCAGAAGTAGGGGTTGTCACGACCACCGGTCATGGCCACATCACCCCAGCCGGCCAGGAAGGCAAACAGTTTGGGGCCAAAATCACGGGCAGGGTTCATGGCAAAACCGGTTAACGGGCCGAGGGAGGCACCGATCACGGCGATCAGGATACCGATCAGCAAGGCGGCGGCAAAGCCTTTGGGGGCGCCGTTGTTGTTGTCACCCAGCGCCATGATGCCCAGCATCAGGACGGCGGTGATCACCAGCTCGACGGTGAAGGCCTGCAGGTTGGAGATAGCGCCATTGGGATAGGTAGAGAAGATCCCGGCGGTGCCGAGGCTCTCGACGCTGCCGCGCACCACGTTGTGGGTCACTTCCCACTGGGTGAACAGGTTGCTATAGAGGAAGTAGACCAGCGCGGCGAAGCAAAAGGCGCCGGCGATCTGGGCGATGATGTAGGGCACCACTTTGCGCTTGTCGAAACCGGCGAAGGTCATCAGCGCCAGGGTGACGGCCGGGTTGAGGTGGGCACCAGAAATACCGCCGGTCACATAGATGGCGATGGCAACGCCCAGACCCCAGGTAATGGAAATTTCCCACTGCCCGAAGTTGGCTCCCGCCAGTACCAGTGCGGCGACACACCCGACGCCGAAGAAGATCAGCAGGCCGGTTCCGATAAACTCGGCGATGCACTCGCCAAGCAGGGTATTGGGTCTTTGTATGCTCATAAGTATTCCTTAGGTATCCACCCGTAGAGGTTTGATGTTCCGTTTTATCTTTATTGTGGCTATCCATTGCGACCGAAAACGTTTCCTTGTTCTTTATTCTTCTTGCGCAAACGTTATGTTCGTTTTCGCTCGTTCTCGGACGTGAGAGAAAATAAACCTTCCCATAAATTTCACCATCCCCCCGCCATGGGAAATGTGGACAAGATCCCACTCATTGCTAAGAAAATGTGACGTAAAGCAATATGTAATCTCCATAATACCCCCTATGGGGTAGTCGCTAACCCTTGCTGTACAAGGGATGACGCTTGATGAGCGTTTTCTCATTTGGAGCTTTTTTTTGTAATAAAACTGCAATATTTGAGCATGCATCACAGAACTTATGAGCGCATATGAGCACAATTGGCTCGCTTACGAATCAATGGACTCACCTGATTCGTCTGACTGTTCAAGGGCACCCTCAACAGCCCATAACAACAATAAGGAAGCAGAACATGCTTAGTCTCTTCAGGCCTGCGGCGCACATCGACAGGCTCCCGGCCGACAAGGTCGACCCCTTCTACAAACGCATGCGTTGGCAAGTGTTCTTCGGGATCTTCTTCGGTTACGCCGGCTACTATCTGGTGCGGAAAAACTTCAGTCTGGCCATGCCCTACCTGGTCGAGCAGGGGTTTTCCCGCGGAGATCTCGGCTTTGCCCTCTCCGGGGTGTCCATCGCCTATGGTCTCTCCAAGTTCCTGATGGGGAACGTCTCTGACCGCTCCAACGCCCGTTACTTCCTCTCTGCCGGCCTGCTGCTGTCAGCTGCGCTGATGTTCATGATGGGTACCATGCACTGGGCCACCTCCAGCATCGGCATCATGTTCGTGCTCTTGTTCCTGAACGGCTGGGCACAGGGCATGGGCTGGCCGCCCTGCGGTCGCACCATGGTGCACTGGTGGTCACAGAAAGAGCGGGGCGAGGTGGTCTCGGTCTGGAACGTGGCTCACAACGTGGGTGGCGGCATGATTGGTCCGCTGTTTATTCTGGGGATGGGTTGGTTCAACGACTGGCGCAGTGCCTTCTATGTTCCGGCAGCCGCAGCGGCAGCCATCGCGGTGATCGCCTTCTTCGTGATGCGCGATACCCCGCAATCGGTCGGTCTGCCTCCCATCGAGGAGTACAAGAACGACTATCCGAAGGATTACAACGAGAGCCACGAGCAGGAGTTTTCCGCCAAGGAGATCTTCGTCAAGTACGTGCTGCACAACAAACTGCTGTGGTACATCGCCATTGCCAACGCCTTCGTTTACCTCATTCGTTACGGTGTGCTGGACTGGGCGCCGACCTACCTGAAAGAGGCCAAGGATTTCAGCGTCGACAAATCCTCCTGGGCTTACTTCCTCTATGAGTGGGCCGGTATTCCGGGCACCCTGCTGTGCGGCTGGATCTCTGACAAGATGTTCCAGGGCCGCCGTGCTCCGGCCGGTATCCTGTTCATGGTGCTGGTAACCCTGTTCGTGCTGGTCTACTGGCTCAACCCGGCCGGCAACCCGACCGTCGACATGCTGGCACTGGTGGCCATCGGCTTCCTCATCTACGGCCCTGTCATGCTGATCGGTCTCTATGCGCTGGAGCTGGCGCCGAAGAAAGCAGCTGGTACTGCGGCAGGTTTCACCGGTCTGTTTGGTTATCTGGGTGGCGCTGTGGCTGCCAACGCCATGCTGGGCTACACCGTTGACCACTTCGGCTGGGACGGCGGCTTTATGGTGCTGACCGTATCCTGCGTGCTCTCCATCATCTTGCTGGCGATGACCCTCAAGCACGAGAACCTCGCCGTGGCAGCCAGAGCCGAGGCGCATAAGGCATAAAACGTGATCCTCAGCTTATTGATCCCCAAGGGGATCGGGTAAACTGCCAAAAGGCCCCGCACCTGCCGGGGCCTTTTTTCGTCTCATCATCGGAGTGCAAGCGTGAAGCAAACCCAACGACATCTGGAAATCCTGGACGTCCTGACGCGGCAGGGATTTGTCTCGACCGACGATCTGGTGACCCATTTTGATGTCAGTCCCCAGACCATTCGCCGGGATCTGAACGATCTCGCCGAACAGAACAAGATCCGGCGCCATCATGGCGGTGCCTCCCTGCATTCGAGTACCGTCAATACCGCCTACAGCGCCCGCAAAGTGATGCAGCTCAAGGAGAAAGAGCGTATCGCCCGCGAGGTAGCCGCCAATATTCCCGATGGCTCCTCCCTCTTTATCGATATCGGCACCACTACCGAGGCCATTGCCCGTGCCCTGCTTGATCACCGCGAGCTGCGCATCGTCACCAACAACCTCAACGTGGCCAGCATTCTCACCGCCAAGGATGACTTCACCGTTATCATCGCCGGTGGCGAGATCCGCAACCGGGATGGCGGCATCGTGGGGGAGGCAACCCGCGACTTTATCGGCCAGTTCCGCATGGACTATGGCGTCATCGGCATCTCGGGTATCGACAACGACGGCTCCCTTCTCGATTTCGACTATCACGAGGTGAAGATCGCCCAGGCCATCATCGCCCACTCCCGCCAAGTCTTTCTGGCGGCTGACCACACCAAGTTTGGTCGCAATGCCATGGTCAACCTCGGCAACATCAATCAGGTTCACGCGCTCTTTACCGACCAGGAGCCGCCCGAGAAATTGACAAGATTGATGGCCCAGCATCAGGTCGCCTGCCATATCTGCTGATATAGCGCCTGTGTTGTGGAGTTCAGGTCGCCCTGTCGGGCGGCCTCCCTTCCGTTACCCCCCCCTTTGGGGTATTGCGTTCCTGCTCTTCCCCCCTTCGTTTTTTGAACGTCATTGCCATGGTATTGGCAACACCTCCTTTCATTGCCCAACGCGAAGCGCCAAGCCTGTTTGGCTGCACATTGTGATCACACTTTTACAACTAAATGTTCGTTTGATGCTTTTTTATGTTCTAAAATGAGCGAAATCAAACATTGCTGTCATGGCAATCATAAAAATGAAAGTAGGTGAACATGAGCGAACATTATGATCTGGTCGTCGTTGGTGGCGGCATCAACGGGGTAGGCATTGCAGCTGATGCGGCAGGGCGGGGTTTGAAAGTTGCCCTGTTCGAGGCGCAGGATCTCGCCTCAGCCACCTCTTCCAACTCCAGCAAGTTGATCCACGGTGGTCTGCGCTATCTCGAACATTACGAATTCCGGTTGGTGAAAGAGGCGCTGGCGGAGCGGGAGGTGCTGCTCGGCATGGCGCCTCACATCGCCCGTCCCATGCGTTTTCGGTTGCCCCATCGCCCGCACCTGCGTCCGGCCTGGATGATCCGCGCCGGTCTCTTCCTCTATGACAATCTGGCCAAGCGCGACAAGCTCAAGGGGAGCTGTGGCGTGCGCTTCTTGCCGCAAGATGGCCTCACCACCGGTATCAACAAGGGATTCGAGTATTCGGACGCATGGGTCGACGATGCCCGCCTGGTGGTGCTCAACGCCATGATGGCGCGCGACAAGGGGGCCGATGTGCAGACCCGCACCCGCTGCGTCAAGGCGGTGCGCGGCTCCAAGCACTGGACGTTGGCTCTGGAGCGGGAAGGGGGCGAGCAGTTCAGCGTCACTTGCCGCGGTCTGGTCAATGCGGCCGGCCCCTGGGTCAAGACCTTCTATGACGAGAGCCTGCACGAGAAATCCCCGCGCGGCATTCGCCTGATCAAGGGCAGCCACATGATAGTGCCGCGCATCCATGAGCGCGAAGAGGCCTACATCCTGCAAAACGAGGACAACCGCATCGTCTTCGTCATCCCTTATCAGCAGGACTACTCCCTCATCGGCACTACCGATGTGGAGCACAAGGGCAGCCCGCGCGAAGCGAAGATTAGTGACGCCGAGATCAACTACTTGTGCAAGGTGGTCAACGCCCACTTCACCCGCCAGATCGCACCCAAAGACGTGATCTGGACTTATGCCGGGGTGCGTCCGCTGTGCGATGACGAATCCGACTCGCCGCAAGCGGTGACGCGCGACTACACCCTCGAACTCTCCGGTGAATCCGACGGTGCGCCGCTGCTCTCGGTATTTGGCGGCAAGCTCACCACTTACCGCAAGCTGGCTCAGGCCGCCTGCAACAAGCTCAAGCCCTGGTTCAACCAGATGGGGGAGGACTGGACTGCCAGCAGCCGGTTGCCAGGCGGTGAGTTTGACTGCTCGGTTCGCGAGCTGGCACGCGCCTTTGCGCTGGAGTTTGACTGGCTCGATGATCGCAGCGCCCTGCGTATCGCCGAAGCCTATGGCGCCCATGCCCGGCTCTGGCTCAAGGAGCCCCGTGGCCAGCACTTTGGTGCCGGACTATACGAATCTGAGGTTCGCTACCTTATCGAGCGGGAGTGGGCCTGCACTCTGGAAGATATCCTCTGGCGTCGCAGCAAGCTGGGGCTGCGCCTGTCCGATTCCGAGCAACAGCAACTGGGTGAATGGCTGGCACACCATCACCACGGCCTGCGCAAAGCAAGCTGAATCCTCTGAAGGGCGGCCCTGCGTCGCCCTTCCTATAACTGCAATAAACCTCTGATATAACAACTACCTACACACAATAATAAAGAGTGTCACATATGAAAAAACTCACCGTCTCCCTCATTGCGCTAAGCCTTGGGGCATCCCTCTCATTACCTGTTCTGGCCGCCGACGAAGGCAAGATAGTGATCGCTCACCGGGGCGCCTCCGGCTACCTGCCCGAGCACACCCTAGAGTCCAAGGCATTGGCCTACGGAATGGGGGCCGACTATCTGGAGCAGGATCTGGTGATGACCAAGGATGACCAGCTGGTGGTGATGCACGATCACTTCCTCGACGGCATCACCGATGTGGCCGAGCGCTTCCCCGGCCGGGCCCGCCCGGATGGTCGCTACTATGTGGTGGATTTCACCCTGGATGAAGTGCGCTCCCTGCGCATGACCGAGCCGTTCCAGCTGGTGGACGGCAAGCAGGTTCCGGTCTATCCGGCGCGCTTCCCGCTCTGGCAGTCCAGCTTCAAGATCCACACTTTCCAGGAAGAGATCGAGATGATCCAGGGACTCAACAAGAGCACCGGCAAGAACATCGGTATCTACCCGGAGATTAAAGCCCCCTGGCTGTTCCGCCACGAGGGCAAAGACATCTCCAAGGCGGTGCTGAAGGTATTGAAGCAGTACGGCTACACCAGCAAGGATGACAAGGTCTATCTGCAGTGTTTCGACACCAACGAGCTCAAGCGCATCAACAGCGAGCTGATGCCGGCTATGGGCATGGATCTCAAACTGGTGCAGCTGATGGCCGAGACCGACTGGAACGAGACCATGGTCTATGACGCCAAAGGCAAGGCAACCCCCTACAGCTATGACTGGATGTTCAAGCCGGGCGCCATGAAGGAGATCGCCAGTTACGCCGAGGGGATCGGCCCGTGGAAACCGATGATAGTGCCGGAGCCGGGTACCTTGGGTAAACCGACCTTCACCGGCATGGTAAAAGAGGCCCACGCGGCGGGTCTCAAGGTTCACCCATATACCTTCCGTCAGGATGAGGGGCAGATCCCGGCCTATGCGAAAGACTTCACTGATCTGCTCAACATCTTCCTCTATCAGGCCGATGTGGACGGAGTATTCAGCGACTTCCCCGACAAGGCGGTTGCCGTCATCCAAGCCCATGAAGGGACACGGAAATAGTTGGCAAAGTGTCATTTGAATTCAGTGCGGGGCCAGATGGCCTCGCTTTTTATTTAATGGGAGCTGCAAGGGAGTGTGCGCGGTGTCAGAAAATAGCCAAATCACGTCATCGTGTGCCGGATCTGCATCATTTTACGTACTTTTTACGTTGCAGAGCGCTGGCATGAAATCGGCAGAGCGGTTAGTCTAGCGGCGTTGAACCAACCCCAAGAGGTACAGATGAAAACCGTATTGCGTTTTAGCCTGCTGGGCGCCTTGTTGCTGGGTGGCCATGCCTTCGCCGCCGAGCCGAAAAAATTTGATATCAGCATGTTCCCAGCCGCTGACGTGAATCAGGAACGTGTGGTGATCCGCCTGCCTGAAGTCGAAAACGAAGCCGACATGATGGTCGAGCTGCAGGTCGGCAAGAAGATGATGGTTGACTGCAACGTGCCGCGTTTTGCGGGCAACCTGGAACAGCACAGCGTCAAGGGCTGGGGCTACAACTATCTGCAACTGGGTCAGGTCTCTGACCCCATCAGCACCCTGATGGCTTGCCCGGATGGCCAGAAGAAAGAGACCTTCGTCCAGATCTATGGTCAGGGTTTCTTCGTGAACTACAACTCCAAGCTGCCGTTCGTGATCTACGTGCCGCAGGAGTACGAAGTGCGCTACCGTTTGTGGCGTGCCGACAACCTGGCACAGCCAGCCATGATCGAGTAACGATCTTTGCACCAAAAGTTCAGCTGGTTCACCTGACGAAACAAATAAAGCGCCGTATGGCGCTTTATTTTTTGCCCGATTTATCTGAAAACCCCCCGGCAATGTTTACGAAATTTTACATAAGCCTGTTATTTATCAACGATTTTTGTGTGCTTCCCCGCAAAATCGGCCCTGTCTGACGGATAATGCAGCTTCGATGAAAGATATTTATTAACATAGTAAGAAAATTGATTTTGCACTCGGCGATGGCCTGATGATACTTGCCCGCAAAGGTCAAACTAACCAGAAAAAAGAGCATTATGAGCTTCGAATCAGACAAGCGTTTCAACGACTTCAAACATTTTCCCCGTGGCCTGCGTCGCAGTGGCGAATTCACTGTGGCCGAAGCGGATAGTCTGGAAAAATACGGCACCGCCATGCTGTCACTCTATCAGGGCACCCTTGCCCCCCGTGACGATGTAGAGGCTGCCTTCATCGAGCAGGTTAAATCCGGTGCTGCCGGTGCCAACCCCCACGCCAAGGTATGGTTCAAGTACCTCAAGGTGATCGGGCCCAAGCGTGTTCACCGTCTCTGCACCGTCGTTGGCGGCGCCAGCGAAGAGAGCAGCGGTGGCGGCAGCTTTGATGTCGGCGGTGGTAGCGGCGGTGGCAGTGACGAGTCCATCGATTAATGGATACCGAGCTGCTTCGGACCTTTATCGAGGTGAGCAAGACCCGGCACTTTGGCCGGGCTGCTGAAAATCTATATCTGACCCAGTCGGCGGTGAGCTTCAGGATCCGCCAGCTTGAACAGCAACTCGGGGTCAGTCTGTTTGCCCGTCATCGCAACAACATCCGTTTGACAGCCTCCGGTGAGCGTCTGCTGCCCTATGCAGACGCCATTCTCCATACCCTCGGTCGTGCCAAACAGGATGTGGCGTTGTCGCCCGGTTTCAGCCAGCAACTGGCTATCGGTGCTCCCGCCGTCTTCTGGGAGCTCGATTTCAATGACTGGCTCAACCACATCTATGCGCTGGCGCCAGGTTTGGCGGTGCGGCTGGAAACGGCTTCCCGCGAGCACCTCTGCCGTCAGTTGCTGGAGCGCTCCCTCGATCTGGCCCTGCTCTCCGAGCCGACCAAGATCGACGAGATCGCCCTGCACCCCATTGGGGAGCTGGTGTTCGAGTTGGTGAGCCGGGATCCGGCGGCCAATGCCGACAACCTGATGCAGATGCCCCATATCCATCTCGACTGGGGTACCAGCTTTGAGCCGCAGCCGAGCCGGTTGCAGAGCCTGCAAAAGACCCCGGTGCTGCACTCCAGCTCTGCCAGCATGGCGCTGCAATTTGTGCTGGCCAACGGCGGCGCCGCCTATCTGCCGCGGCGCATGGTCAGCCCCTTCCTCGAGAAAGGGGCGTTGCATCTGGTAGAAGGGGGCCAGCCGCTCAGCCGCCCGCTCTATCTTGCCTATCTGGAGAAATCAGATCGCCGCGAGCTGATCGATCAGCTGCTGACATTGCCGCTCGGCTGGCATGATGCCGAACTGCGGCTCGCCGCCGAATAGTTTCTGCCTCATCTTTCGTCACAGCCCACCTCTCGGTGGGCTGTCTATTTCTGGCGCAAAGGCGGGGGAGAGGTCACGTAATTGACGCAGAAGGGTTGGCGTCATCAGCCGGTAACTGTACCTTTTCAGGCTCTTTGTCTGTCAGCCAGTTACAGGGATGCGATTTACAGGGATGAAGTGCACATGATCGACTTTAGTCACCCCGAATGGCGGGCGTTGGCGCAACAGCTGCTCGAGTGTTCGCCTGCGGTGATCCGGGGCCGGCAATGGCAACCGCTGATAGGTCTGCTCAAGGATAACCAGCTGCTGCTTGCCCACGGCAACCATAGCTATGAATTGACTCCGGCCGGGCGCCGCTATCTGACTCGCGAACTGATGCTGGCGGAGATCGCCACGGCGCCGCCTGCGCTGGAGGAGTGGCTGCACGGGCAGGGGTGGCAGCTGGGAGAGCTGGTTAACGAACGGGTGCTCGCCGCGCTCTATCGCAAGAGCGAGGTGAACTTCACCCCCAACGAGCAGATCGACTTCGAAGACAAGGGGATCCGGCTCTGCGCCGATCAGCTGCTGCGCCTGCGCGCCGTCCAGCCGTTCAGCCTCTTTTTCAGCGGTGGCACCCTGCTCGATGCCGCTCCCTGGCTGCAGGCCCTCGGTGAAATAGCGCTCCCCGAGCGTACCCTGGCCAGCCTTGGCAAGATCCTGTGGGGGGAGGGGGAGCTGTTGCGGGTGATTACCACCGATAGCGTCGGTGCCTTTGCCGAGCTACAACTGCCTGTCGGTACTTTGCTGGTGTGGGCGCCGACGGCTGCCCAGCTGGCGCTGCAACAGGTGATCGCTGCGCTGCCACCCAATGTGCAGTGGAGCCACCTGACCTCGCTCGATCCCGCCGGGGTCGACAGGGTGGTGACGCTGGCCCAGCGCTTGAGTCGTCCGCCGAGCTGGTGGCTGCCCAGAACACTGGCTCCCATTATCACCAACTACGCCACCCCGCTCGGGGAGGCTCGTCGCTGGGAACCGAGCCGGATCCCCAAATCCTTGTTGGCAATTTGTAACGGTTTGGTTGAGTCCAATGGTGCCTTGTCGGCCGAGGTGTGCGCCCTTGCACCCGAGTGGCATGCCGTCGGTTGAAATCCCCGCCAGCGCGGGCCAAAAAGCGGTTTTCCCCCACTGAACGCGGTGATATAAAGAGTTGACGAAGCGCTCGCCGGATGGGCGCTTTTGTTTACCACGCCGCTTTGCCACCCAATGAACTCAACGGAATACAGGGAATACCATGTTTGAAAAGGTTGTTGCCGCCCCAGCGGATCCGATCCTGGGCCTGACCGAAGCCTTCCGCGCCGACTCTCGCAGCCACAAAATCAATCTGGGGGTCGGGATCTACAAGGATGAGACCGGTGCCACCCCCATTCTTCACTGCGTCAAGCAAGCTGAGCAGAAGCTCCTGACCGACGAGAAGACCAAGAATTACCTCGGTATTGAAGGCAATATCGAATATGGCCGCATCGTGCAGCAGCTGCTGTTCGGGCAGAACTTCGCGCTGGTCGCCAGCGGCCGAGCCAAGACCGCCCAAGCGCCGGGCGGGACCGGTGCCCTGCGCATCGCTGCCGAATTTGTGGTGCGCAACGGTCTGGCCAAGACCATCTGGATCTCCGATCCCACCTGGGCCAACCATGTCAGCGTGTTCCAGGCCGCGGGTCTGACCGTCAAGTGGTACAAGTACTACGATGCTGCCACCAAGGGGCTCGACTTTGCCGCCATGCAGGCCTCGCTGGCTGAAGTGCAGGCAGGCGATCTGGTGCTGCTGCACGGCTGCTGCCACAACCCGACCGGTATCGACCCCACAGCTGATCAGTGGCGCGCCCTGGCCAAGCAGAGTGCTGCCGCCGGCTGGTTGCCGCTGTTTGACTTCGCCTATCAGGGTTTTGCCCGTGGTATCGAAGAGGATGCCGAAGGTCTGCGCATCTTTGCCGAGTGCCACGACGAGCTGCTGGTGGCGAGCTCCTTCTCCAAGAACTTCGGTCTCTACAACGAGCGGGTCGGTGCCTTCACTCTGGTCAGTGCGACCAAAGAGATCGCCGACGTGGCCTTCACCCAGGTCAAGACCGTCATTCGTGCCAACTACTCCAACCCGCCGTCACACGGCGCGGCCGTCGTCACCGCCGTGGTGAGCGATCCGGCGCTCTATGCCGAATGGATCGAAGAAGTGGCCGCCATGCGGGTGCGCATCCGCGAGATGCGTGAGCTGTTGGTGGAGAAACTGGCCGCGCGCGGCGTGAACCAGGATTTCAGCTTTATCCGCGAGCAGAACGGCATGTTCTCCTTCTCCGGTCTCTCCAAGGATCAGGTTGAGCGCCTCAAGAGCGAGTTTGCCATCTATATCGTCGGCTCCGGCCGGATCAGCGTGGCCGGTATCACCCGTGCCAACATAGATCCGCTCTGTGATGCCATCGCCAAGGTGCTCTAACGCCAGCCGTTAACCGCACTACTGAAAAAGCCCGTCACGCCAGTGACGGGCTTTTTTGATCCAGCCGGGTGAGCGGTTCAGCGAGAGCCCTGCAACCAGCGGCGCAGCTGAAGCACCAGCAAGGTGAGGGCGCCGCCAAGCAGTGCGGTGAGCACCGCCAGCAGCATGCTGCCGAGCAGGAAGGGGGGAACCAGCGTTGCCGCTTCCTGCTCCAGCCAGTGGAGCGTCCAGGTGAGGTGGAAAGGCTCCGGCGTCTTGTGCAGCACCAGACAGCCGGTGCGATAGGCATAGAGGTACATGAAGGGGAGGGTGAGCGGGTTGTTGAACCAGACAGCCAGCAGCGCCAGCGGCAGGTTGAGGCTGAACGCCAGCGCCAGCCCGACCGCGATCAGCGAATGCATCGGGATGGGGAACCAGCAGGCGAAGATGCCGGCCGCCACGGCGCCGCTAAGGGCGCGGGTGCCCCCTTGCCAGAGGGCGGGAGCGAGCAGTCGCTCACCAAACAGGGCAAACCACTTCTGCTTGCGCAGGGTATCGGGATCGATTTTGAAACGGGAGAGCCAGCGACTCAGCATGGGCGTGCCACCTTGCGTTTTTGCCATTGACGCACCGTGCTGATGCGCCAGAAGGTGCGGATCACGGCGTAACCGGTGAGCGAGCTGAGCAGGGCCAGTACCAGCGAGCCCAGCAGGAGCGGCGGGGCGACGGTTTCAAATACCGATGCCAGCCAGGCCCAGGTGAACTGGATGTCGACATGTTGCGAGGTCTGCCCCAGCAACTGGCAACCGACCAGATAGGCGCCATAGAGCATGGGGGGAATGGTCAGTGGATTGGATAGCCAGACCAGCGCCACCGCGAGGGGCAGATTGACCCGGCAGGCGATGGCGAGCCCGGCGGCCAGCAACATCTGGCAGGGGAGCGGCACCCAGGCCATGAACAGCCCCACGGCGAAGGCGCCCGCGGCCGATCGCCGGTTGAGATGCCAGAGATTGGCATCGAGCAGCAGGCGACCAAAGAGGCGCAAGTGCTTGTGTTCTTTCAGGGTTTGCGGGTCGGGCATCCAGCGTTTGATGAGTCGTTTGGGCATATTGAAACCTTGCTAAATACTTGCACCATGGATCTGCGTCTGTTGTCGTTTGCCCTCGGGGCAAGCTCCTCACTGCTCTGGCCATGGTTACCTTCACTTGCATGGGGGGGCCTGTTGCTGTCCCTGCTGGTTCCCCTTGCCTGTTGCCGCGCGTGGCGGCTGCTGTTTCTGCTGCTGGGCATCCTCTGGATGCAGGCCACTCTCTCGTATCATCTGGCCTGGCTGGAGCTGCTTGACAAAAAAACGAGCCATATCATAACCGCACAGCTGCAAAGTGCAGAGTCCGAAGGGGATAAATTTGTCCGGCTGACCCTCAGCGTCCATGAACTGGATGGTCGGCAGCTCCGTCCGTCACCCCTGATCCGGGTCAATGCCTATCAGCAGTTACCGCCCCTGACGGCGGGGAGTGAACTGACGCTGGTGACCACTCTCAAGCCGGCCCACGGCCTTGCCAACGAGGCGGGGATTGATGGCCGCCGCCTGCTGCTTGGCAAGGGGATTACGGCTACCGGCAACCTACGGCGGGTGATCCATATCGCGCCGGTGGCGCCCGGTTTGCGCGAGCGCTGGCTGGCTGCGGCCAACGAGAGCTGGCTCACTCTCTCGCAGGCCCCCTTGCTGGCGGCGCTCACCTTCGGTGAACAGAGCGGTATCACGGATGAGCAGTGGAGCCTGTTTCGCGGCAGCGGGCTGACCCACATCATCGCCATCTCTGGCCAGCACATCGCGCTGGTCGCGGTGCTGGGATGGTGGCTGGGCCGTTTGTTCGGGCTGCGCGGGGCGATCTGTGTGTCGCTGCTGTTTGCCGCCACTTACAGCTGGCTGGCGGGGTTTGCTGTGGCGACCGAGCGGGCTCTCATCATGGTACTGGTCTGGAGTGTGCTGCGCTGGCGACGGCGGGAGTGGCCGGCCTACCGCATCTGGCTCTGGGCTTTTGTGGTGCTGACCCTTTGGGATCCCTTTGCCCTCTACTCAGCAGGGTTCTGGCTCTCGTTTCTGGCGGTCGCTATCTTGCTGCTGGTCGGTTACTTCCATGAAAAACCAACACTCTGGCAGATCCAGCTCTGGATGCTGCTTGGTCTGCTGCCGCTGCAGTTGGCGCTGTTTGAGGGGATTGCGCCGCTCGCCATGGTGATCAACCTGCTGGCGGTACCGCTCTTTTGCATCGTCATTATCCCGCTGGCGCTGATCGGCGTGCTGCTGGCGCCGCTCTCTGGCACGCTCGCCTACGGTTTGTTCTGGCTGGCCAATCTCGGTCTGGAGTGGGTGCTCACCCTGCTCGATATGCTCGCCTCCCGAGTCCAGCTCTGGTGGCCACTGCCGGGCTGGTGGCTGCCGGTGAGCACGCTCTTGCTGTTGCTCTGGTTCTGCTGGCAGTGGCGGGCGGCCCGCTGGCTCTCGCTGCCGGGGCTGCTTGCCCTGACGCTCTTTCTCTGGCCAGCGGCGCCGCGCTGGCAGGTGAGGGTACTCGATGTGGGGCAGGGGTTGGCAGTGCTCATCAGCAAGGGGGATCGCGCCATCCTCTATGACACCGGCGATCGCTATCCCGGCGGCTACAACATGGCGGATGCGGCGATCTTGCCCACCTTGAGCCACCTCGGCATCAGGGTCATCGATCGCCTCATCATCAGCCACAAGGATCGGGATCATGCGGGCAACCGCAAGCGGCTGCTCAGCGCCCTGACGGTGCGCAGCGAGCTCTCCTCCTACCCTTTCACCCCGTCCACCACCCTCTGTCAGCGTGGTCAGGCGTGGTCATGGCAAGGGTTGCAGTTTCGCGTGCTCTGGCCCAAGCAGTCCGGAGGAGGGCACAACAACGATGGCTGCGTGATACGCATCAGCGATGGCGAGCGCAGCGTGCTGCTGAGCGCCGATATCGAACGGCAGGCGGAGCAGCGGCTGGTGGCGCTCGAGGGGGCCGGGCTTGCCAGCACCCTGCTGGTGAGCCCGCACCACGGCAGTCGCACCTCCTCCACCCCGCCTTTTGTCGCAGCCGTGGCGCCTCGTTATGTGGTGCACAGCGCCGGCTTCATGAACCAGTGGGGCTTTCCTCGTCCCGAAGTAGTCGCTCGTTATCAGGAGGCGACCCAGTGGGTGACCGGTCTGGGCGGGGAGGTGGTGATCGCGCCGGTCGCAGGTGGCCTGCAGGTGAAAGCCGAGCGGGATCATGGCCCCTGGTATCGGCAAGCCGGCAACTGGTGGCAGCCAAGAGTATGGGGAGATCGGCCAGACCCATCACCTTGAGCGGAAGTGTTTCTGCAGCTCGTTTTTCCCGCTGACACCATCTTGCACCAACCATATTGTTGCAAATCTCTGCGTCTGAAATGGAATTCAGTCTTACTGGTGAAACAATCAAGGGTCAGCGAGTCGAGCCATGTGGCTCAGGGCGACCAAATCCCGGTGGCCGAATAGCCCCGCAGTGATGTTGCTGGCTGGCCGTGGCTTGCGAGCTCCATGGTATGGTCGGTCGCCGTATGAAAAGGCGAATGTGCGGGATAATCGGGGCGTGATGAAGGCATCTCATCCCTGATTTGGGGGGCGAATCCCTGCTATCTGTATGGTGGCGCTTGGTGGATGTCTACTGTTTGGCTAGAATAGCCCGTCATTTCCATTACCAACGGCTATTCATGCAACAAGAAACTTCACAAGGTAGCTGGCCTGTATTCAAGCGCCTGCTCGGTTATGTCCGTGACCGCAAGCTTGGCCTGATCGGCGGCATCATCGGCATGCTGGGTTATGCCGCTGTCGATACCACCTTCGTTTACTCCATCAAGCCGCTGATCGATCAGGGCATCAATGGCAACGACAGCACTGTATTGAAATGGATGCCTTTCTTCGTCCTTGGCATCGTGGCCCTGCGCGGCGTCGCCAACTTTCTCTCCAACTACTGTATGGCCTGGGTTGGCAACCACGTGGTGATGCGTCTGCAACAGCAGGTGTTCAATCACATGGTGGCGATGCCGATGAGCTTCTTCGACCGCCAGAATACCGGTCATCTGCTCTCCAAGGTGACCTATGACGCCAGTCAGGTCTCCTCGGCAGCCAGTACCACCCTGGTGACGCTGGTGCGGGAAGGGGCGACCGTGGTCGGCCTGCTCGGCCTGATGTTCTGGCACTCCTGGCAGCTGTCGGTGATCTTCCTGGTGGTTGGCCCGCTTGTGGGCATTATCATCGGTCTTATCAGCCGCCGTTTCCGCCAGATCAGCCGTCACATCCAGCAGGCGGTAGGGGATATCACCACCTCCACCGAGCAGATGCTCAAAGGGCACAAAGAGGTGCTGATGTTTGGTGGCCAGAAGGTTGAAGAGAAGCGCTTCTTCCAGGTCAGCAACAACATGCGCCAGCAGACCATGAAGATGGTCGCCGCCGATGCCATCGGCAGCCCGGTGGTGCAGATGGTTGCCTCCATCGCGCTGGCGGCGTTCCTTTACGTCGCGACCATTGACAGCGTCAAATCAACCCTGACTGCCGGTACCTTCACCGTCATGATCACCTCCATGATGATGCTGCTCAAGCCGCTGAAAAGCCTGACCGACGTCAACAACCAGTTCCAGCGTGCTATCACCGCCTGCCACAGCCTGTTTGGCCTGCTCGACACCGAGCCGGAGCAGGATACCGGTACCCGCACTCTGGAGCGCGCCCGCGGCGAGATCGAGTTTCGCAATGTCACCTTCACCTACCCGACCAAGGACACCCCGGCGCTGCACAATGTCAGCTTCAAGGTGGAGGCGGGTAAATCGGTGGCGCTGGTGGGCCGTTCCGGCTCAGGCAAGAGTACCATTGCCAGCCTGTTGACCCGTTTCTACGACATCGATCAGGGGGAGATCCTGCTCGACGGCGTCAACATCCGCGAATACAAGTTGAGCGAGCTGCGCAAGCAGTACGCGCTGGTCTCCCAGCATGTTCACCTGTTCAACGACTCGGTGGCCAACAACATCGCCTACGCCGCGGAAGAGAAATACAGTCTCGACGAGATCAAGCAGGCCGCCCGCATCGCTCATGCCGACGAGTTCGTCAGCAAGATGAGCCACGGTTATGACACTGTGGTCGGCGAGAATGGTGCATCCCTCTCTGGCGGTCAGCGCCAGCGTGTGGCCATCGCCCGCGCCCTGCTGCGCGATGCCCCGGTCTTGCTGCTGGATGAGGCCACCTCGGCCCTCGATACCGAGTCCGAGCGCCACATTCAGGCTGCCATCGACGAGCTGTGCAAGGCGCGTACCTCGCTGGTGATCGCCCACCGCCTCTCCACCATCGAGAAGGCGGACGAGATCCTGGTGATCGACGAAGGCCATATCGTCGAGCGTGGCAACCACGCAGCACTGATGGAGCAGCGTGGCACCTATGCCCAGCTGCGCGCCATTCAGTTTGGCAATGCAGGAAACAAGGCCTGATGCTGGAACGGCTTTGGTATCGCAAAAGTGGCTGGCGCTGGTTGCTGACCCCTTTTGCCCTGCTGTTTGCCATCATCAGCGGCACCCGCCGCTACGCCTATCGCCACCGCTGGCTAAAGGGGTATCGCTCCTCCTTGCCAGTGATCGTGGTGGGCAATATCTCGGTGGGGGGCAACGGCAAGACCCCGGTAGTGGTCTGGCTGGTGGAGCAGTTGCAGGCACGCGGCTATCGCCCCGGGGTGGTGAGCCGTGGTTATGGCGGCAAGGCGCCCCATTACCCATATCGACTCGATGCTGCCAGCACCACGGCGCAGGCGGGGGATGAGCCGGTACTGATTTCCCGGCGCTGCGGCTGCCCGGTGGTGGTCGCCCCGAAACGGGCCGATGCGGTACGTCTGCTGGAGCAGAGCGGCGAGGTGGACATCATCATCACCGACGACGGCCTGCAGCACTACGCGCTGGCACGCGACATCGAGCTGGTGGTGGTGGACGGAGCGCGCCGTTTCGGCAATGCCTGCCTGTTGCCGATGGGGCCGCTGCGTGAGCCGGTCACCCGGCTCAAACGGGTGGACGCGATCATCTGCAACGGCGGTGAACCGGGCAAGGGGGAGTATCCCATGCAACTGGTCGCCGATGCGCCGCGTCGGGTGCGCGATGATGCACCGCTGGCTGCCCCTCTTGCAAGGCCCGTCGATGCGCTGGCAGGGATTGGTCATCCACTCCGTTTCTTCACCACCCTCGAGGGGCTCGGTTATCAGCTGGATCAGCAGGTTGCCTACGGCGATCACCACCCCTTCGATCGGGATGAGCTGGTGGGCCGCTTTGCCAGCAAGCCTCTGCTGATGACCGAGAAGGATGCGGTCAAGTGCCGCTCGTTTGCCCTCGATAACTGGTGGTATCTGCCGGTCAGCGCCGAATTGCCCGCCTCCCTGCTCGATGCCCTGCTGCACAAGTTGGGGACGAAGGGGAAGGGCGCAGCCAAGGCGCAAGATTAATCTCTCTCGCCTCGGCGGGGGAGCAGGGGGGTGATATGCCCCGTATGGAATATCTGGTTGCTCGACATCCATCGCTGGCGTGATGAATCCGCCAGCGCGACATCGTTGAAGGAGTATCGTTTTGGCTTTGGACATCAAGTTGCTCGACATCATCGCCTGCCCGGTCTGCAAGGGTAAGCTGCACTACAACAAGGCCGTGCATGAGCTGGTCTGCCGCTTTGACAAGCTGGCCTATCCGCTGGAAGAGGGGATCCCGGTGCTGCTGGAGAACCGCGCCCGTCCGCTCAATAGCGACGAGCTGCCGTCATGAGTTTCGTCGTTGTCATTCCTGCCCGCTACGCCTCTACCCGGCTGCCGGGCAAGCCGCTGGCTGACATCCATGGCAAGCCCATGGTGCAGCACGTGGTGGAAAAGGCCCTGCAATCCGGTGCCGATCGGGTGATTGTTGCCACTGACGATGCCCGGGTACAGCAGGCACTGCTGACCACCGGCGTCGAGGTGTGCATGACCTCACCGGATCACCAGTCCGGTACCGAGCGTCTGGCGGAAGTGTGCCGTCACTACGGTTTTGCCGCCGATACCATCATCGTCAATGTGCAGGGGGATGAGCCGCTTATTCCGCCCGCCATCATTCGTCAGGTGGCGGACAATCTGGCCGCCGCCACAGCGCCGATGGCGACGTTGTCGGTGCCGATCAAGGATGCCGAAGAGGCGTTCAACCCCAATGCGGTCAAGGTGGTAACTGACAAGGATGGCTACGCCCTCTACTTCAGTCGCGCCACCATCCCTTGGGATCGGGATCGCTTTGCCAACAGTCACGAGCAGATTGGCGATCATTACCAGCGTCATATCGGCATCTATGCCTATCGCGCCGGCTTCATCCAGCGTTATGTGGACTGGGTGCCGAGCGTGCTGGAGCAGGTCGAGGCGCTGGAGCAGCTGCGGGTGCTCTGGTACGGGGAGAAGATCCACGTGGCTCAGGCGCTCGAAGCGCCACCGGTTGGTGTCGATACCCAGGCCGATCTGGAGAAGGTGCGAGCCTTCCTGGCGGGTTGACCCGGCAGGCTGAAGATAAGAAAAACGGTGTCGCAAGACGCCGTTTTTTGTTTTGAGTATCTCGATAATTATCTGATTACAAACACTATAAATGCGCTTTATCAAACTTTTGGCGTGCATGGTTTGCCAAAGCGGCGAGTTTGGTTATGATGCAAGACGCCCTGTTAACCCTAACCGGGCGGCCAAAACGAGATAAAAAACGGGGTGTTTGGGTGATAAATGTATTCCTGGTCGATGACCATGAGCTGGTGCGTACAGGGATAAGACGCATTCTGGAAGATGTTCGCGGGATCAAGGTGGTAGGCGAAGCACAGAGTGGCGAAAACGCAGTTGCTTTCTGTCGTCAGCACCATCCGGACGTGATCCTGATGGACATGAACATGCCGGGTATTGGTGGTCTGGAAGCGACCCGCAAAATTCTGCGGATCCGCCCCGATGTGCGCATCATAGTGCTGACCATCCACTCAGAAAATCCCTTCCCGACCAAGGTGATGCAGGCCGGTGCCGCCGGTTATCTGACCAAGGGGGCCGGGCCGGACGAGATGATTCAGGCGATCCGGTTGGTGCACTCCGGTCAACGCTACATCTCCCCGGAGATCGCCCAGCAGATGGCCTTGAGCCAGTTTGCCTCGGCGGACGAGAACCCCTTCAAGTCCCTCTCCGAGCGGGAGCTGCAGATCATGATGATGATCACTAAGGGGCAGAAGGTGACCGATATCTCCGAGCAGCTCAACCTGAGCCCGAAAACGGTCAACAGCTACCGCTACCGACTGTTCAGCAAGCTGGGGATCAACGGTGACGTGGAGCTGACCCATCTGGCCATTCGCTACGGCATGCTGGATGCCGACACCCTGTAACCGGGGTACTGTGGTCACCAAGGCGGCATCTGCCGCCTTTTGCTTTTTAGCCCCCTTTTGCATTTCAATGAGTGGGCGCAGTATGCTCTCCCCGTCTTTTTGCCATCATCCGTTGAGTCGAGTTGCCGATGACCCTCTCTCCCGAGCCCCTTTTTGACAGCAAAGCCTTTCTCGCCGCCGTGACGCACCAGAGCGGTGTCTACCGCATGTATGACAGCGGCGGTACCGTCATCTACGTGGGCAAGGCCAAGGATCTGAAAAAACGGCTCGCCTCCTACTTTCGGGCCAACGTCGACAGCATCAAGACCCGTACTCTGGTACGCCAGATCGCCGATATCCAGGTCACTGTCACCCACACCGAGACCGAGGCGCTGATCCTCGAGCACAACCTGATCAAGCAGTACCAGCCCCGTTACAACGTGCTGCTGCGGGACGACAAATCCTATCCCTGGATCATCATCACCGCGCACCAGCATCCGCGCATCGGCGTGCATCGCGGTGCCCGCAAGATCAAGGGGGAGTACTTCGGCCCGTACCCTTCCGGCGGCGCGGTGCGCGAGAGCCTGCACCTGATGCAGAAGATCTTTCCGGTGCGCCAATGCGAGGATGCGGTCTATGCCAACCGCACCCGTCCCTGCCTGCTCTATCAGCTCAAACGCTGCGCTGGCCCTTGCGTGCCCGGACTGGTGAGCGAGGCCGAATATGCCCAGCAGGTGGAGCTGGCCAAGCTGTTTCTGGCGGGCAAGAACCAGCAGGTGATTGGCGAGCTGGTGGGCAAGATGGAGTCCGCCAGCGGTGATCTGCGCTTTGAAGAGGCGGCCCGCTACCGGGATCAGATCCTGGCGCTGCGTCGGGTCACTGAGCAGCAGTCGGTGAGCGGCAACGTACTGGACGAGCTGGATGTGGTGGGGGTCGCCTTCGAACAGGGGGCGGCTTGCATCCATGTGCTCTTTATCCGTCAGGGCAAGGTGCTCGGCTCGCGCAGCTACTTCCCAAAAGTGCCGGCCGATACCCAGCTCGACGAGGTGGTGCAATCCTTCCTGCTGCAGTTCTATCTGTCGGGGCAGGGAGGACGGCAGATCCCGAGCGAGGTGCTGCTCGATGTGGCGCTGGAGGATGAGAACGTCATCGCCGAAACCCTGAGTCAGACCGCGGGTTACAAGGTGCGGGTGGTGAGCCGCACCCGTGCTGAACGGGCCCGTTTCATCAAGCTCGCCTCCATCAATGCCGAGACGGCGCTGCGCTCGCGGCTTGCCCACAAGAGCACCATTACCGCTCGTTATGACCAGCTGGAAGAGCTGCTGGAACTGGAGCGCCCCATCGCCCGCATGGAGTGTTTCGATATTTCCCACACCATGGGGGAGCGCACGGTGGCCTCCTGCGTGGTGTTCAACCGGGAGGGGCCGCTTTCCTCCGAATATCGCCGCTTCAATATCGATGGCATCACCGGCGGCGATGACTACGCGGCCATGGAGCAGGCGCTGGAGCGCCGCTTTGGCAAGCAGCAGGAGCCGGACAAGGTGCCGGACGTGCTCTTTATCGATGGCGGCCTCGGCCAGCTGCGCCGCGCCGAAGAGATCCTGGCGCGCCAGCTGGAGTTCCTCGGCGGCAAATACCCGCTGCTGGTGGGCATTGCCAAGGGGGTGACCCGCAAGGCGGGGTTGGAAACGCTCATCATGGGGGAGAGCCACGAAGAGTTGCATTTGCCGGCAGATATGCCCGCTTTGCACCTTATTCAGCATATTCGCGATGAATCCCACCGTTTTGCCATTACCGGCCACCGGGCACGGCGAGCCAAAGCCCGCACCAGCAGCACGCTGGAGGATATTCCGGGAGTGGGGCCGAAGCGGCGTCAGGCACTGCTCAAATATCTGGGCGGTTTGCAGGAGGTGAAAAAGGCGAGTGTGGATGAACTGGCCAAGGTGCCCGGCATCAGTCAGGAGCTGGCCCAAGCCATCCACGATGGCCTGCATTCAGCCTGAGTGTTGAATGACACTGTTTTTTTCATGTGATGATTAACCGGGAACATTCGCTAACTCCTTGATGCACAAGAGCCGTGACGCAGGGGGGCCGTAAATGCCATAATGGCGCGGTATTGCGAAAGGGTTGATGGATTAAAAAAGACCAAGACGGGCGTCAGTGCGGTTGCATCGCAAATCGGCTTTGGCGCACTATGTAGCGACGTACAAGAAGTGGCTGAAAATAATGACAAACATACCTAACATGCTGACGTTTTTCCGGATTTTGCTCATTCCCGTCTTCGTCATCCTGTTCTATCTGCCTTATCAGTGGTCCTATCTGGCCGCTGCCATCGTCTTTATTCTGGCCGCTGCCACCGACTGGTTTGATGGCTATCTTGCCCGCAAGCTCAATCAATCCACCGCCTTCGGTGCCTTCCTCGACCCGGTCGCCGACAAGATCATGGTGGCTACGGCACTGGTCATCATCGTCGAACACTACAACACCATCTGGGTCACCATTCCCGCCATGACCATGATTGGCCGCGAGATCATCATCTCCGCCCTGCGCGAGTGGATGGCTGAGCTCGGCAAGCGCTCTTCGGTGGCCGTGAGCTGGATTGGAAAATGGAAGACCATGATCCAGATGGTGTCGCTGACCGGTCTTATCTGGCAGTACAACGTCTGGATGGTGTGGCTGGCCTACGTGCTGCTCTATGTCGCTACCGTGCTCACCTTCTGGTCCATGTTCCAGTACATGAAGGCGGCGTGGAGCGATCTGACCCATCACTCCAGCTTCTGAGTTATCAGGCAGTAACAGGCCGTTTCTCGCAATTTCAGACAAGAAACGGCCAAAGGCGCTAAAAGTGTGCAAAAAGGGCAAAAAACGCCCGAACGATCAGTTAATTAAATATTTCTGGTTGACTGGGCGGGGAACATCGCTAGAATGCGTCCTCGTAGTCAGGCAGTCAGCCAGACCAATGCGGGAATAGCTCAGTTGGTAGAGCACGACCTTGCCAAGGTCGGGGTCGCGAGTTCGAGTCTCGTTTCCCGCTCCAAATTCAGACAATAGAGAGCCAACTCTCTTTTGCATGGCGCGTTAGCAAAGCGGTTATGCAGCGGATTGCAAATCCGTTTAGTCCGGTTCGACTCCGGAACGTGCCTCCATATTGACAAGCCCGCGGCGCGAGCTTGATACCGATTACGGTGCCCGAGTGGTGAAATCGGTAGACACAAGGGATTTAAAATCCCTCGACGTTCGCGTCGTGCCGGTTCGATTCCGGCCTCGGGCACCATTAAAATCAAAGAGTTACGAAAGGCCACTAGAAATAGTGGCCTTTTTATTTTGTCTAAGTGGTGCCAAAGTGGCGACAGCGATTGTGTCGAGTCCACAGCCTCATAACAACAAAGCCTGCTGAAGGCAGGCTTTTATAGGGTCTGTATATAGCCGAGGAATTTACCGCGTGGGGTAGGGTATGGCCGATTACTTCCACCACTCCTTGCTCGGTAAGTTATTCCATTCTCCAATCGGGTATTCATGGCCATTGAAGCGCAGTGTGGTGCTCAATGTTCTCTTACTGGTGGTTTGAGAGGTGCCGTCCTGCTCTACGGTCTCTGTTTTCGCTTTGGTTACTACTCTCAGATCGTGCAGCCCGTTAGATATCCCTGGCAGGACTTGGATGTAGGATATTCCTTGTTCTAAATCAATTTTCTCTGGTAAGCAGGGCACGCCCTTTCGGATGTAGGTGTGCAGCATAGGGGCACCGTTCATGACGTGTTGAAGGGTTCCATTATGTTGTCTGAATAGATGTAAGAATCTGGATCTAAAACCGTCAGCACAGGAGGGACCATAGCCGATATCCAATCTCACGCCAAAGGCCCGTTCTCCTTTGGCCAGTAGGTAAGGTGCTGTGTCGAGCCATATACTGGAGCTCCCAATTCTTATGCTGGCATCTTCTTCAATAGGCTCCTCGAACCGCTGTTGTACTTTCCCTTGGGAAATGAGTTCTACTCGCCAGACACTCGTGGGTAGAGACATTTCATCATGGCGATCTGCACTATCTGGGAAAATGTAGGAGGTCAATGTCACTTCTGGCTGGTTTGGTAAAGTCTTACATGCGCTGGCAGTCAGTTCGGTGTCTGAAGGCAAACTTGCCTTGATAGCAGCTAGTTGTTCTGAAGAGCAAACTTGTTCTCCGTCAGCCCATGCGCCAGAACTAATCCCTTGGAGCAACAGCGTGGATATTGCTGCACTCACTTTCCACGCGAGTGATTTTGTTATCACTATCACTTTCTCCTTGCTAAGGACGCATATTGGTTGTTGAGTTTTATGCGGGCTGGCACTGTAACAATATTTTAGGGGTTGTGCGAGTCTGTATCATGGGCGCGTCACATAACCCCATCACCAACTGGCCTCAATACAACAAGTCTTTGATTAACCGTGGTTCACTCACCTTCTGGGTTGATGCCGAGGCCATGAGCAACTGGTTTCACCACGACCATCATGGGCGGAGGGGCCGCAGTGTAGTGGTCTAATCATCCCGGACACCATTTTAGGTGGTACAGTCGCCACCATGACCTGAGGTGTTCAATGACAAGATTACGTCGCTCATTTACTGCCGAATTCAAACTCGAAACCGCATCCCTGGTGCTTGACCAGGGATATTCTGTCCCTGAAGCCAGCCGTTCACTGGATGTCGGTGAAACCGTACTGTGCCGCTGGGTTCAGCAACTGCAATCCGAACGAACTGGCACAACCCCAATCAGCAAAGCGCTGACTCCTGAGCAGCAGAAAATCCAGGAGCTGGAAGCCCGCATCAATCGACTCGAACGTGAAAAGGACATTCTAAAAAAGGCTACTGCTCTCTTGATGGCGGACGAGTTCACACGTACGCGCTGATAGACCGATTAAGGGAGCAAGCCCCCATCACCTTGGTCTGTTGCGCTTTCGATGTGCCCACTTCCTGTTTTTACGATTATCTGGCCCGCAGGCGGGCGATTAACCGTGAGCGCATGCAACAGCGCTCTGAGTTGCGCCGTTTGTTCAAAGAAAGCCGGAACTCAGCGGGCAGCCGCGCCTTGATGTCGATGATGCGGGAGTTGGGGTATCAGATTGGTCGATTCAAAGTACGTAACCTGATGAAGGAAGCCGGTCGGGTATCCAAGCAACCGGGCGCTCATAGCTATCAGGTCGCTCGGTCTGAGCGACCGGATATTCCCACCCAATCTGCTGGCCCGCGAATTTGATGTCCAGCAACCTAATCAGGTGTGGTGTGGCGATATCACCTACGTCTGGGCAGGTGGTCGTTGGCATTACCTGGCAGCGGTTCTTGACCTGCACACCCGGCGGGTCGTGGGCTGGGCGATGTCTGATAAACCTGATGCGGAATTGGCAATCAAAGCACTGGAGATGGCCTATCAGCAGCGGGGTTGCCCATGCGGTGTGCTGTTTCACTCCGACCAGGGCAGCCAATATGGCAGCCGGGCATTTCGGCAACGACTGTGGCGCTATCGCATGACCCAGAGTATGAGTCGGCGTGGAAACTGCTGGGATAACGCCCCGATGGAACGGTTGTTCAGAAGCCTGAAGTCAGAGTGGCTCCCGGCTATGGGATATATGAGCTTGCGAGAGGCGAAACGAGATATCAGTTATTACCTGATGGATTACTACAACTGGCGGCGTCCACATCACCACAATGACGGGATACCGCCAGCAAAAGCCGAGGTTCGGCCTAACCAAGTGTCCGGATTTAGTTGACCACTACAGACTGACATTACCTACATCCGCACTCAAGAAGGGTGGCTGCACCTGGCGGAGGTGCTCGACCTGTTCTCTCGCCAGATCGTCGGCTGGGCGATGAAGTCACGCATGACGGCAGACTTGGCGGTTGATGCGTTATTGATGGCCGTCTGGCGGCGCAAGCCCAAGCAGCCGGTACTGGTGCATTCGGATCAGGGCAGCCAGTTTACCGGCGGTGAATGGCAGGACTTTCTGAAGGCCGACAACCTGAGTTGCAGCATGAGCCGACGTGGCAACTGTCACGACAATGCTGTCGCCGAGAGCTTCTTTCAGTTGCTCAAACGGGAGCGGATCAAACACAGGATTTACGCGACAAGAGACGAAGCCCGCAGCGATGTGTTTGATTATATCGAGATGTTTTACAACCCAATCAGGCGCCATGGTTCCAATGATGGGCTGTCGCCGGTAGAGTTTGAAAGGCAGTTTATTTTTCAGCAACAGAGTGTCTAGAAAACCAGGGGCGATTCACTGCAGGAGGCAATAACTTGCGCAGTAAGTGAACGTAATCACTCAAGGCGCCTCTTTTATTAGCGGATTTGTCTGGTTGGAGCAAAATATTGCGAAGAAATGAGGCGTACAAAATAGAAATTCGCCTAACCACATGATAAATAAGAATTAAGAAAAGTGGCATGGTCACTGCTTAAAGATTGGGCGAGTGCTATCTCATTTAACCAATATATTTAGGAGCATACCCATGCCAACTCCATGTTATATCAGCATCGAAGGAAAAACTCAGGGCAACATCACCGCCGGTGCCTTCACCTCTGACTCCGTCGGCAACATCTTCGTACAAGGTCACGAAGACGAGATGCTGGTACAAGAGTTCCAGCACGTTGTGACCGTCCCGACTGACCCGCAATCCGGCCAGCCTGCTGGTCAGCGTGTCCACAAGCCATTTCGCTTCACCGTTGCGCTGAACAAAGCCGTGCCGCTGATGTACAACGCCCTGGCGTCTGGCGAGATGCTGCCGAAAGTGACCTTGAAGTGGTATCGCACCTCTGTGGAAGGCAAGCAGGAGCACTTCTTCTCTACCGTGCTGACCGATGCCATCATTGTTGACATCGATTGCCATATGCCGCACTGCCAAGACCCGGCGAAGTCTGACTTCACCCAACTGCTTCAGGTTTCTCTGGCGTATCGCAAAATTGACTGGGAGCACACTGTTGCTGGTACCTCGGGCAGCGATGACTGGCGCGCACCGGTTTAAGTCACCTGTTATCAAGGAAATACAATGGGAAATTGTGTTGGGAAAAATAAAAGCGCCAACATTTCGCCTGAAGCGAAAATAATCTTAACCAAAATGGCCATCAGCAATATTTTGGCGAAGCCTATATATCGAAACGCCAGCTTATCAAGAAAGCTCAAGTCTGAATTGGGTGAGCTATCGACAGATGCGATGGTCGGGCAAGGAATGGTGGCATTCGAACGTCTCTATCAAGACATCTACGAGGCGTCAGAAAAAAACAAACCGATAGATTATATTGAGTCCCTTGTTAGGCGATATAAAAGAGAACACTAATATAATCTTGATGGTGTGCGGATATGGCCATACGCACTCGAACATCAAATTCCCCATCGAACAGCGTGCTACCCATGCGTTTAGATTATCTGCGTACCTGTCGAGACCTCATACGTTGGGGGCTTGTCGGGCGCCCTGCTGTTGAATGCAGGCGCGGCGGGTCTGATATCCCGAGTTTCTCCGGTCTGCCTTGGCGGCTGGAGCTTTTATGTTTTGCCATCCCCCTGTTTTGACGTTCAGTGCGGAGTGATGGCAAAGCACACAAGAGGTTTCAGTTATGTGTCCCTCCATTGCACTGCTCGGTGACATTGGCACCGACCACGACGGTTTTCACCCCTCATCGGTCAGCGCGGCCAGTCCCGATGTGTTCCTCGATGGCAAACCGGTAGCCCGTCAGGGCGATCCGCTGGAGCCTCATGACAAGCCCAACAACCCTCCTCACCCACGCAGCATTGCAGGAGGCGTTGGCTCGGTGCTGGTCAACGGCAAACCCATCGCTGTCACAGGCGTGGCAGTGGATTGTGGTGGCGTGGTGATTGGTTCCGGTAGCGGACAGGCTGGATAAGGAACAAGGTCATGGCACAGAGCACAGGATTACAATTCACCGTCAAGGTTGGCGCACTGGCTGACAGTACCTTTGTGGTTGCCAGCTTCAAGCTGGATGAGGGGCTGAACAGCCCGTTTAACCTTCACCTCGAGGTTGCCAGTCAGCAATCAGATATCGATTTTGGTGCCGTGCTGGATCAGCCCTGTGAACTGTTGGTGTGGTACAACGGCGAGCTGCAGCGCAGGGTGTGCGGGGTAGTGAGCGAGTTTGCCCAAGGGGACAGCGGCTTTCGCCGTACCCGTTACAGCATGGAGGTGAAACCTGCCCTGTGGCGATTGGGGCTGCGCCAAAACTCCCGCATTTTCCAGGCACAAAAGCCTGACGAAATCCTCAGTATCCTGCTGCAAGAGCACGGCATCACCGACTACGCCTTTGCGCTTAAGAACGAGCACGCCCAGCGGGAATACTGCGTCCAGTACCGCGAGACCGACCTCGATTTTGTGAATCGCCTCGCTGCCGAAGAGGGCTTGTTCTACTTCCACGAGTTTGAAGCAGGCAAACACCGCATCGTGTTTGCCGACGATGCGGCAGCATTGACTCAAGGCCCCGAGCTTTTCTTCAACCTCGGCAACCGCTCGCTGGAGCAGGGCGCCTACGTGCGCCAGTTCCACTACCGCGAGGCGGTGCGCCCCTCGGATGTGGAGCTCAAAGATTACAGCTTCAAGACCCCGGCTTATGGTCTCTCCCACAAGAAGATGGGGGCAGAGCTTGAGCATCAACGGGACACCTACCAGCACTTCGACTACCCGGGTCGCTACAAGCAGGACCCGAGCGGCAAGGCGTTTGCCCAGCATCGGCTCGATGCGCTGCGCAATGACGCGGTGGCAGGCAGTGGCAAATCCAATAGCGCTGCCCTGCTACCGGGTCAGCACTTCTCACTCACCGAACACCCCAACGGCAGCCTCAACACCGACTGGCAAATCGTCCATATCCGCCATATCGGTGAACAACCGCAGGCGCTGGAGGAAGAGGGCGGCAGCGGCCCGACCGTCTATCACAACGAATTTGGCGTGGTGAAGGCGAGCACCACCTGGCGCGCCCGTATCGGCAGCCCAGAGGCACCCCACAAGCCAATGGTGGATGGCCCGCAAATCGCCATGGTGGTGGGTCCCGAGGGGGAGGAGATTTACTGCGACGAACATGGCCGGGTGAAGCTGCAATTCCCGTGGGACCGCTACGGCAGTTCCAACGACCAGAGTTCCTGCTGGGTTCGGGTATCGCAAGGTTGGGCAGGCGGTCAGTATGGCATGATGGCCATCCCGCGCATCGGCCACGAAGTCATCGTCTCGTTTCTGGAAGGAGACCCCGACCAGCCCATCGTGACCGGTCGCACCTTCCATGCCACCAACCGGCCGCCGTATGAGCTGCCTGCCCACAAGACCCGCACCGTGCTGCGCACCGAAACCCACAAGGGCGAGGGCTTTAACGAGCTGCGCTTCGAAGACCAGGCAGGTCAGGAAGAGATTTATATCCACGGTCAGAAAGACCTGAACGTGCTTATCGAAAATGATGCCGCTTGGCATATCAAGCACGACCAGCACACCGACATCGACAACGAGCGGGTGACTCGCATCAAGGCCAACGACCACCTGACGGTGGAGGGTGAAAAACGCGACCACATCAAGGGTGACTTTTCCCTCACGGTAGACACATCACTTCACCAGAAGCTGGGACAGTCGCTGCTGGTTGAAGCAGGCCAAGAGGTCCATATCAAGGCTGGTAACAAGATTGTGCTGGAGGCAGGCTCCGAGCTGACCCTCAAGGTGGGCGGCAGTTTTGTGAAAGTTGACCCAAGCGGCGTGACCCTGGCCGGCTCAAGCATCAAGATGAACTCTGGGGGAAGCCCGGGAGCTGGCTCTGGGTGGGCTGGTCAGATGCCCAGCTTGCCTGGCTCAGTCCAGGTGCCGCCCGCACCACTTGCCACTATCCCTGCGAACGCCATTCAAAAGAGCATGGAGTCTATGGCCCCGCTGGTGAAACCCTGCCCCTTTGCTCAGGGAGGTAAGGCATGACTTTTCAAGAATGGCGCAGCCAATATCTCGGCAAACTGTTTGCCATCGTCGATGCCGCACTTGATACCACTGCGGTGGCGGATTACTGCAACCATGGCGGCGCAAACGCGATTCCTTTATTTGCCGGCACCGCGTTTACGGATCAAGCAGAACAAGGTCCTTGGCTATTTCCATCTCCGACTCCCGAGTTTATTGCTGCTCACCCGCAACTGGGTGGCGTATACGTCACAAGCGATGCTGCTATCGACGTCATCCAGCAGCACTGGCAAAGCCTGATAGAGGTGGCCTTTGAAGGGGAGGTGATGTGGCTGCGTTATGCCGATAATCGGGTCTTTCCCAAGATGCTGGCCACCATGAGCCAGCAGGAGCTTGATGATGTACTGGGGCCCTGCTCAAGCCTGTGGGCCAGCGACGTTGCCTGGCAACGCACGCCTGATACCGAATTCACTCCCCGCCAAGCCCCCTGGTTTCGCATTCAGCCTCACCATCTGGCGCCACTGTACGACGAGAGTCGTCACGCCTACATCCTCTCCCGCCACTTTTGGCAACGCATGGAGGAGATGATGACGCGTCATCCTAATCCGGAGGCAGCCATTGCGCGTGTCCTCAAGCAAGCCAATCAAACTGGGTTGGAAGGTGATGTTCGCGATGGCGCTGTGGCTGGGGCGATCTCTTTGCAGGCAAGCATGTCGCTCGATGCCATCAGAGCACCCTTGATGCTTAACGACGAAGAGATGGTTCAGGTAAATAACTGGCTGAGCAAACATCCTGAATTGATAGGAGCCGCGTAATGCCCAAAAATGAATTAAGCACTCTTCCCACACGGGTTTACCGGAGCGATTTAAGAAGTCCAGATGAGGTATTTAACAATGGGATGCCAATCAGTGGAACTGATGATGATATCTATCGCCATGTGAATGGTAGTAGCTGCAAAAAAGGGACATCTGCATTTCTTGCAACCTCAGATAATCTTGAATTCTTGAAAAAGCATTGGGCTAAAGACGGTTTGCTCATGAGCAAGCAGGACCTTATCTACATTTATGAAATTATTCCAGATGCTCGCTTTTTCAATGCGTACCACAGCTTAAGCTATACCAGCAAAAAGAATAAAGATAGCTCACTCCAGAGTACTGCTGAGAGGTTCAAACACCAGGGCGAATGGCTGGCTAAGGGCGGCGTCAGTGCGGGAAATATTGTCTCAGCAGAGGTATATGGTCGCACTGATAAAGGAAACGATATTGTATTTATCAAGAAGGTTGAAAATAGCAACGTTACAGCAACCCCTTCAGCAAATGCATACCCTTATCAATATAAATCCTCAAAAGATAAAACAGGTTCTTTATTGAGCTGCTTCGGTTATGGCAAAAAAGAGCCGAAAGAACAGTATGCTGCCGGGGGTATTAGTCCTCACTGCATTCCCTGCGAGAAGAATAATTGCTGGATTGAAATAGATGTCCGTGATGAGCACAACCAGTCATTCCAAGGGCTTAAAGCCACGTTGACTGATGCCACCGGCACTACCAAGACAGTGACGCTGCAAAACGGCCCGACTCTGGTGGAGGGCTTTGCCGTGGGGCCGGTGACCGTCAAGCTGGAAACCAAGCCCTGGCTCAAAGCCGTCCAATCCCGAGAAACCCTGAAAGAGGGAGAAACCAGCCAGGTTCCCGCTTATACCGACAAACTCTTCGGGCACGACGATGTGAAGCGCGAGCATGTCAAAGTGACTACTGGCGACCTTTGCCTTACTGACCCTGAACAGCCGCTAGCGGAAGGACACAAAGCCGGGCAGGCCCAGCCGCCCAGGTTTATCACCAAGCATTCCTACGTGATTGAGGTAAAGGGCTATCAGCTGAATATCTTGCGTATCGGCGTGTTCTTTGACGGTACAGCCAACAACACCTTCAAGCACAGGGAAGGTAAAAGTGCGTTGGAGACAGCCTTGGCCCAATGCAGCCCAGAAGAGCAACAGGTATTGCTGGAGCAGTGTTTTGAAGGGGCCTTGCCTGATGGCCTCAATAACAGCGAGAAGAACGATATCACCAATATCGGCAAGGCTAGGGATCTATATAAGCTGCCGACAAAATCCGAATTGAATGTAGCTGTTTATGTTGAAGGTATTGGTACAGTGGAAGGGCAGGACGATGCAAAAACAGGTCTTGCCGCAGACAAGGGCGACACCTCTAGTGCGGTTCGGGTTGAGCAGGCCTGTCAAACCCAAATTGTGGCAGAAGTAAAAAAACAACTTGAACGAATACTGCCCACTATTGAGTGTATTAATAAGGTCGAGTTCGATGTCTTTGGCTTTAGCCGAGGAGCCTCTGCCGCCCGCCAGTTTGTAAACCGTATCGATAAGAAGGGGGATCACCCCCTAGTGGATGCCATGGCTGCTGACCCAGATATTCCCTTGAAAGCAGGCTTTGATTGGGCCAGTCGTGATAATGTGCGGATCCAGTTTGTCGGGCTGTTTGATACCGTGGTCAGTTCCTATCTGTGGGGCAAACGTAATGTGACATTGGCCGCTGACTGCGCCGAGCGGGTGGTGCATATCGTGGCGGCTGATGAGTGGCGGTATCACTTTGACTTGACTCGTATCACCGACGATGCCGCTGGCACCGCAATCGCGAAGAATTTTACCGAAGTGATTATTCCCGGCGCTCACTCCGATATCGGTGGGGGCTATTACAGCCGCTGGAGTTTGCGTGATCCCAACGGGGCATCACCGCTTATCACTGAAAACTGCGTGATCGCGACCTTCAATTCCGATGCGATGCCATACGTCAATCCAACCGATACCCAGGCATATCGGGATGCCCTTGCCTATGCAAAAATGCGGGCTGGACAAGGCTGGGTCAAAGGCGTTGTGCCCCTAGCTAACCATCGTGACACAACTCAGCTTGGCTATTTGAATGTGCGCCCTAGGCCACTGGGGCCGATCACGGGCAGTCAATCTGGGGGCCATAGGAACATTAGCATCGATGTGGTGCTGTACCGGGTGGTTGAGGGGGAATATTCACGTATACCGCTGCACATGATGGTGGAAGCGGCGCGAGATGCTGGAGTGCCATTTATAGAGTGGGACCCTACTCGACGGGATTTGATCATGGATAGCGCTCTTTCATGCCCCACAATGAACCTCGCCAAACTCGATGAGCTATGGGTTGATGTGGCCAAACGGCGCGGAGAGGTAATCAACTTGGCTCGTGGCTTACCTGACGAGGAGTACCAAAAGTTGCGACAACATTATGCGCACTACAGCGCAGATACCGGGCTAGTCAACAAGCCCAATAGAGTTGGTGACCAAGAGGTCCGCAAGCTGACGGGTAATAAAAAGGGAGGTTATTAATGCGCTGGATACTCTTACTTCTGTTGATGCCGCTAGTCACTGCTTGTCAGGCCGCCTCCACATCTCCCAAAAATTTGGAGTGGTGGCATATGGTTGGTTCCAACTCAGATGAACTATGGGTGACCGAAGTACTCTTTTATCGCCAGGGCAAGTTGGTGGATGCCTCGACGAATGGCTCCGCCGGATTTTTTGGGGTTGAAGGGTTAAAAGACAAAGATTATCGCTGGAGTATTTCTAAAGGAAGCCACACAACTCGTCCTGTACCTGACCAAGTCGAAGTTGAATGGGTTTCATTCCACGACAAGAAGCGCTATCGGATTAGCTTGGCGTTGCCAGCAGAGCTGGAAAGCATGATTGCACAACCTTATCGCATCAAGGTGAGGAATGAGTGGCGTGAAGAGCGTCGAGACAACATCGGTTTAGGCATGGCCACTGGCGGCTATGTGGAAGCATTCTTAACCAGTGTCAGGGTGACACCTGATATCCTACTGGCCAAAGGGATTGCTAAGGAAGTTACTGATGATCCCTATGATCAACGTTACCCACTAGCAAGTCAGTTTAAAAATGCTTGGGCCCGTTTTGACAAAGATTACACGGATGCCTACAAGCAATATCCCACACCCAGTGGTATGGCTTGGGCTCCGATCATGGATGCTTATCGCGCCGCTCAACCCAAGACAGATACTGACCCAGTAAGGTAATACCTACGGAGTTTAAAATGTCGGTAGAATTACGAGAGGCCGCTAGTAATAGCGGCCTTTTTGTGTTCGGCTAAATGCTGCCAACATCTCCGCACTGTTTTCCGCTTTGGGCGTTCTATTTTTGCGATCAGCAATCTGCATATCTTTTTGCCTGGCACGGTCCAGCCTGTTGACTGACTTTATCTGGCTGTCTTCTTTGGTCATGACTTCTGGCACAACAGTGTGCTGTTAGATGAAATAAGAAGGGCCCCACATGGTGGGGTCCTTCTTATTTGTGTGTGCAGAATCGCCCGGTTATCAGGAGCTTTGCTCTGTGCTGGCATCTGTGGCAGCCACGACTGCGTTGCGGCGGCGTAGCAGGCGTACCAGCGGGGGCAGGGCGATCACCACGATAGCCAGTACCAGCAGGGTCTGGCTGATGCTGCTGCTCCACAGGATGGTGGTGTCGCCATTGCTGATGGAGAGGGCGCGGCGCAGGTTCTGCTCCAGCATTTCACCTAGCACGAAGCCCAGAATGAGCGGCGACATGGGGAAGTGCATCTTGCGCAGCAGGTAGCCAAAGACTCCGAGGCCCACCATCAGCAGCAGATCGAAGGTGGTGCTGTGCACCGCATAGACTCCCACCGCCGAGACGCTGGCGATGGCGGGCACCAGAAACCAGAGCGGGATGGAGAGCATGCGGGTGAAAATGCCCACCATGGGGATGTTCATCACCAGCAGCATGACGTTGGCCAGCAAGAGGGCGGCGATCAGTCCCCACACCACATCGGGCTGTTCGGTGAACATGGTGGGGCCCGGGGTGATGTTGTAGAGGGTCAGTGCCCCCATCATCACTGCCGTGGTGCCGGATCCCGGCACCCCCAGGGTCAGCATGGGGATAAAGGAGCCACAGGCCGAGGCGTTGTTGGCCGCCTCTGGCGCGGCCACGCCGCGAATGTCCCCTTCACCGAATTTGGCATTGGGCCCCGCCAACCGCTTCTCGCTCATGTAGGTGATGGCGCTGGCGATGGTGGCGCCGGCCCCCGGCAGAATGCCGACGAAAAAGCCGATGGTGGAGGAGCGCAGCATGGTGCCGGTGCAATAGACCAGTTCCTTGAAGTTGAACAGCATCCGCCCGGTGGTGCGCACCAGCTTGCCGCCGCCGCTGGTGTGCTCCAGCATCAGCAGGATCTCGCTCACCGAGAAGAGGCCGATCACCACCACGATAAACTGCACCCCGTCCGAAAGGTGCACGCTGTCGAAGGTGAAGCGATAGATGCCGGTGTTGGCATCCACCCCGACGGTGGCGAGCCCCAGCCCAATCAGCGCCGCCATAAAGGACTTGAGCGGGTTCTGGCTCATCATGCTGCCGAGGCAGGCGATGGCGAACACCATCAGGGCGAAATACTCAGCCGGGCCGAAGGCGAGCGACCAGCGCGCCAGTGCCGGGGCGAACATAATGATTCCCCCGATGGCAAGCATGGAGCCGACAAAGGAGCTGACCGCCGAGATGGAGAGGGCTACTCCCGCCTTGCCCTGCTGGGCCATGGGGTAGCCATCCAGCGCAGTCATGATGGCGGCGGCATCCCCCGGTACGTTGAGCAGGATCGAGGAGATCCGCCCGCCATATTCGCAACCGATATAGACGGTGGCGAGCAGAATGAGCGCCGATTCGGGGGGAAGCTTGAGGGCAAAGGCCAGCGGCAACAGGATGGCGACGCCGTTGATGGGGCCAAGGCCCGGCAGCAGGCCGACCACGGTGCCGACAAAGCAGCCGATGAGGGCAATCACCAGATTCTCCGGGGTGAGTGCCACCGCAAAGCCCTGGGAGAGGTACATCCAGGTATCCATATTGACTCCTTAAGAGAACCAGACGCCGAGGGGCAGGGTGACATCCAGCAGCCTGTCAAAGGCGAAATAGAGCACCAGCCCGCCGACGATGCCGGAGAGCAGGGCTGCCTTGGCCGAGGCGCCAAACAGGCGCCCCAGCACAAAGGTGAGCAGGGCGGTAGCCAGTGGAAAGCCCAGCCACTCGAAGCTGGCGCCGTAACCGGCCAGCGCTGCCACCATGATGGCGAGATGGCGCAGGGTACGCAGCGGCGGCCAGCTGACGGTGTCCGGCTGGCGGCGTAGCAGGAGCAGGGCACAAATTGCCATCAGGCCGAGGATCCCGAGCGGAAAGGGGCGTGGCCCCAGCGGCTCATAGCTGTATTCGCTCTGGTACTGCCAAGCGAGGGAGGCCCCCGCCAGACAGAGCAGCAGCCAGATGGCGGCAAAGATGCGATCGCTCATGGCTGCGGCTCCTATTTGGCCAGACCGAAGGCTCTGGCCTGCTCGCGGTATTGCGCCACCTGGGTCTTGACGTAGCTGTCGAGCGCATCCCCGGTCAGGTCAAATTCGAACAAGCCGCGCAGATCACGCTGCGCCTTGAAGGTGTCGGTTTTCACCAGCTGATCGAAGGTCTCTTTCCACCACTGGTATTCGCTGTCACTCACCTTGGGGCCGACATAGAAGCCGCGGATCACCGGCCACTCCAGGTCATAACCCTGTTCTCTGGCGGTGGGAATGGTGGCTAGCTTGCCGGGCAGCCGCTCTTTGGCGAACACCGCCAGCACCCGCAGCTTGTCGCCGCCGATATAGGGCTCCATCTCGCTCAGATCGCCGGAGACCGCCTGCACATGGTTGCCAAGCAGCGCGGTGACCGGCTCGCCACCTCCTTCAAAGGCGACGTAGCGCATCTTGTGGGGGTCAACTCCGGCCTGTTTGGCCAGCAGCGCCGTCTTCATCCAGTCCTGACTGCCGATGGAGGCGCCTGCTCCAATCACCACGCTGTTGGGGTCGTTTGCCATGGCATTCACCAGATCCTTGAGGTTCTGATAGGGGGCATCGTGGCGCACCGCGATCATGCCGTAGTCGGTCCCCACCGCCGCCAGCCAGCGCACATCGTCCACCCCGTAACGGCCAAATTTCCCCTGTGAGAGGTTGAGCAGGGAGCCGCCGGAGAAGGCGACCACGGTCCCCGCCTCGGCAGGGCGCTGCGCCACGATGGCGTTGTAGGCCACGGCACCGACCCCGCCCGGCATATAGGTGACCCGCATCGGTTTGTCGATGGTGCCGGTCTCCTGCAGGCTCACCTGCAGCAACTTGCAGGTGAGATCGAAACCACCGCCCGGTTTGGCCGGTGCGATGCATTCGGTACGGCTCGGGGCGGTGGCACTCTCGGCCGCCTGCAGCGGCAGGGCGCCGAGCAGGGTCAGCAGGGCGAGGGCATGGCGTGTGCGTTGCTTCATGTTTGTGTGCTCCATCTTGTCGTTGTTTTTTCTCGGTGTGACTCCGTCGATGGACGAAGTGATGCGAAATTGTTAAAACAACAACCTTTCATTCACCTTTCAATCGCTGACCAATTGGCGGGAGTGTGAGCGTGATCGCACCTTGTTCCGCTCAGGCAATGGTGAATGGATGCAGTTGCAGCACTGTGGTTGCACGCCGTCGTTAAGAACAAGGGGATAGGGATGCGCTTGCTGTTGGCAGAAGATAATCACGAACTGGCCCACTGGCTGTCGCGGGCGCTCACCAGCGCCGGTTTCGTGGTGGATTGGGTGGCTGACGGTGCCCGGGCTGATCACCTGCTGCGTCACGAACAGTACGCGCTGGCGGTGCTCGATATCGAGATGCCCAAGCTGGACGGACTGGCGGTACTCGGCCGGTTGCGCAGCCGGGGGCAGGGGGTGCCGGTGCTGCTGCTCACCGCCCGCGGCGCGGTGGAGGAGCGGATCTGCGGCCTCAATGCCGGTGCCGATGACTATCTGGCCAAGCCATTCGATCTGGGGGAGCTGGATGCCCGGCTGCGGGCACTGCTGCGGCGCAGCGAAAGCGGTGGTGCCGAGCTGCGGCTGGGGCGCCTGACCCTGCACCCCGACGGCTATTTTCTGCTGGCCGATGCCCGGCTGGCCCTGACTCCGCGCGAGCAGGCGCTGCTGACTGCGCTGATGTACCGCCACGGGCGCCCCGTCGCCAAAGGGCAGCTGTTCGAACAGGTGTTCAACCTCGATGACGAGGCGGGGCTCGACAGCATCGATCTCTATATCCACCGACTGCGCAAAAAGCTGGTGGGCAGCGGGGTGGTGATCACCACCCTGCGCGGGCTGGGCTATCTGCTGGAAGCAGCGCCGGGGGCCTCCCATTAATCGCTCCCTGCTCAATCAACTGCTGCTGTTTCTGGGGGGCCCTCTGCTGATCCTTTGGGTCGCCTCGGCCTGGTACAGCTACTACGGTGCGCTGGCGGCGGCCACCTCGGCTTATGATCGCACCCTGCTCGCCTCGGCCCGTACAGTCGCCGAGCGGCTGACGGCGGCCGAGGGCAGCCTCAGGGTGGATGTGCCCTACGTGGTGCTCGACAGCTTCGAGCGCAACATGCGCGATCGCCTCTTCTATCAGGTGCGCGGTATCGACGATGGGGTCATCTCCGGCTTTGACGATCTGCCCCCCATGCCGGACGGTACGCCGCTGACCGACCGCTATCCGGCGCTCGCCTACTTCTACGACGGGCTCTATCAGGAGGCGCCAATCCGCGCCGTGATGTTGCTGAAACCGGTGGGCGAGGGGGGCGTCAACGGCATGGCCCGCATCACGGTGGCGGAAACCCTGCTTGGCCGCCAGCAACTGGCGCAGCAGCTGCTCTGGTCGGCCCTGCTGACGCAGGGGGCGCTGGTGGTGCTCACCCTGCTGCTCGCTTATCTGTTGCTCAAGCGGCTGCTCACCCCGATGCGCCGCCTGTCGCGGGAGATCCTGCGCCGCGATGCCGCCACGCTCGCCCCCTTGCCGGATTTGCTCCCCTGGCAGGAGACCCGGCCGCTGGTGCAGGCCTTCAACCGCCAGCTGACCCGCTTGCGCCAGCTGGTAGCCCGGCAGGAGCGCTTTAGTGCCGATGCAGCCCATCAGCTGCGCACCCCGCTCACCATCCTGAAAACCCAAGTTGAGGTGGCGCGTGGCAGCGGCGATCCCGCCCTGATGCGCGAGAGCCTCGATGCCATGGCTGTGCGGCTCGATCACACCATCGCCCTGACCGAGCGGCTCCTGCTGCTGGCCCGGCTCAAGTCGGACGAGTGCTCGGGGCTGCGACAGCGTGAGCCAATCGAGTTGACGGCGCTGGTGCAGCAGGCCTGTCTGTCACGGTTGGCGCAGGCGCGCAGCAAGGGGATCGATCTCGGTTACGAAGGGGAGGAGTCCGCCATCATGGTGGCGGGGGAGCCGCTGCTGCTTGGGGAGCTTTGCGCCAACCTGCTCGACAACGCCATCAAATACACCCCGACCCACGGCACGGTGACGGCGCGGGTACTGCGCTGCAACGGGCAGATCTGGCTGGAGGTGGAGGATAGCGGCCCCGGCATCGCTCCCGAGCTGGCGGAGCGGGTCTGGCAGCCGTTTCAGCGCCTCGAGCAGGGCAGCGAACAGCCAGGGGCGGGGCTTGGTCTGGCGCTGGTGCGCGATATAGCCCACTACCACCACGGCGAGGTGCTGCTGATGCCAGCCCCGCAACTGGGTGGCTTGCTGGTCAGGCTGATCTTGCCGCTGGCAAAATCGTGAGGGTGATAAAAACAGAGGGCACCTCGCGGTGCCCTGTTTATCTACACATAGATGGCGTTGGGTTGTCAGCTGCGGATCTTGTTGAAGACAAACAGGACGATAAGGGCACCCACGGTGGCCAGCGCGATGCTCGAAATATTGAAGCCGGTCACCGAACCCAGACCCAGCAAGGTGCCCACATAGCCGCCGACCATGGCGCCGACAATCCCCAGCAGGGCGGTCATGAAGAAGCCACCACCATCGCGGCCCGGCATGATCCACTTGGCCAGCATGCCAACCAGCAATCCCAAAATAATCCAGGTGATGAAACCCATGAGTAACTCCTCTCTGTTTATGTGAGGGGCACATTATAGGGATGCGGCTGGCGATGCGAAGGGCCCCACCCCCTTGGCTGGTCACAAGCTGTCGGACTTGTTATGACGCAGGAGATGCGGCGACGGCTGCGCCTCTTTGAGCCAAGCACCGGTCTTGCCTATGAACAAGGGGCGCGTCACTGCTGACGCGCCCCTCTCTTTAAGAATGTTACTGATACCTTGTGAACCTGCTGTCAGCGTGCGGCAGCCAGCGGCCTTGTTTCCAGCTGCTGCTCGCCGGGGCGGCAGACCAGCACCGAGCCCTGCTCGAACCAGTCCCCCAGTACGATGCGCCGGGCTGGCGCGCCATCGAGCTGGAAGTGGTGGATGGCGGGTCTGTGGGTGTGGCCGTGGATCATCACCTTGCAGCCGTGCTGGCGCAGCATCTCGTCAACCGCAGCTGGCGTCACATCCATGATGCACTGGCTCTTGTGGGCGTTCTCCATCTGGCTTTGGCCGCGCATCTTGCGGGCGATGGCCTGACGGCGGGCGAGCGGCAGGCGCAGGAACAGCCAGCGCAGCCACTTGAGCTGGGTGATGCGGCGAAACTTCTGATACCCCTCATCCAGGGTGCAGAGCAGATCGCCGTGGCTCAGTACCACCCGCTCGCCATAGAGATCGATAACGCAAGGATCCCCCAGCAGGGTGATGCCGGCACGTTTGGCAAACTGCTGGCCCAGCAGAAAGTCACGGTTGCCGTGGATAAAGTAGATGGGCACGTTCTGCTGGCTCAGGGCCAGAAAAGCGTCGGCCATCTGCTGGTGGAGCGGATTGGGGTCATCGTCGCCAATCCAGAATTCGAAGAGATCGCCGAGCACATAGAGGGCATCGGCGCCCACCGCCTCCTTGGCCAGAAAGTGCACCAGCGCGGCGGTCATATCGGGCCGATCGCTGCACAGGTGAATGTCGCTGATAAAGAGGGTGCGCATGGCCGAGCCGTGGCTGCTGCTGGTGGCATCTGCTTCGGGAGTCGCGATAGTCGCGGGCCACACCAGATGGGTCAGATCCTGCCCCTCCAGCGTGAGCAGCGCTTCATAAGGATCGCCTGCCAGCCCGAGCAACCGGCACATGGCCGCTTCCCCTTTCAATCCCTCTTCAAGGCGCAGACGCAGCACTTCGTGATAGAAAGCATCGCCAAAGCGCTCGAGCAGGGCCGCCATCAGGGTGAGGTGGCGCCAGCCATTCTGCGTCTCGATGGGGGCTGCGGTGACGTACAGCTCTACCGGCCAGCTGGCCTCGCTTTGATCGCAACCGCTATCGACACAGTTCTGGTCGAGGCAGGGAAAGGTGCGCTCCAGCAGCCAGACATTGTCGCCCTTGGCGCTCGCCAGCCAACCTTGAGCCTCGAGCGTTGCTGCAAACTCGGCGGGATCTGGATGCTGGCAGAGGATATCGAGATCGCTGCCCGGCCGATCGAGGCCGATGGCCAGCGTGCTCACCAGCGCCAGATCGGCGCACTGCGCTGCAAGCTCATCCCACACACCGGCGGTGAGCAGGGCATGGGCCGAGCGCTGGCGCGGGTTGCCGTGGGCCAGATAGTCGAGGCGGCGCCAGTTCGGACTGGCAGTGGGGGAGGCAGATGGAAAAACTGCGGCCGGGGCCGCAGTTTTATCAGTGCCGAGTCGGCAGAGATCAGTCAGCAAGGGTCACCTTGGTGATCACCACGTCTTCGGTCGGAACGTCCTGGTGGATACGGCCGTAGTTGCCGGTCTTGACGCCCTTGATCTTGTTGACCACGTCCATGCCGGCGGTCACTTCACCGAATACGCAGTAGCCGAAGCCCTGGGTGGTAGCGGATTTGAAGTCGAGGAAGTCGTTGTTGTTCACGTTGATGAAGAACTGGGCGCTGGCAGAGTGCGGCTCCATGGTGCGGGCCATGGCGATGGTGCCGATCTTGTTGGACAGACCGTTGGCCGCTTCGTTCTTGATGGGGGCGCGGGTGTCTTTCTCTTCAAAGCCCGGGGCATAGCCGCCGCCCTGGATCATGAAGCCGTCGATGACGCGGTGGAAAATGGTGTTGTCGTAGTGACCGTCACGGCAGTATTGCAGGAAGTTGGCCACGGTTTCCGGGGCTTTTTCAGCATTCAGGGTGAGGGTGATGTCGCCGTGATTGGTGTGCAGAGTGACCATGATATGTCCTTTCATTTGATGCGGGCGACGAAGTGCCCGCAGGTGTATGGCATAAAGTGGTGGCAATTCTAGCCCATCAGGGGCTGGCGGCATAGTCTCTCTGGCGCCGTAACCGTGCTGGCAGGCGGGATTGGCCACGTTTTCTGCCTCGTTTTCTGCCCCTGAACGGGGTATCATGACCAACCATTTTACTCACAGGCAGTGGTTAGAAGATGCTGAAGATATACAACACACTCACTCGTCAAAAAGAAGAATTCAAACCTATCCACCCGGGCAAGGTGGGCATGTATGTGTGTGGTGTCACCATCTACGATCACTGTCATATCGGCCACGGCCGCACCTTCGTCGCCTTTGATGTGGTGGCTCGCTACCTGCGTTACGCCGGTTTTGATCTCACCTACGTGCGCAACATCACCGACGTGGATGACAAGATCATCAAGCGTGCCGCCGAGACCAAAGTGACCTGCGACGAGCTGACCGAGCGGCTGATTGGCGACATGCACGCCGACTTCGACGCCCTTGGCATGGTGCGCCCGGATATCGAACCGCGCGCCACCCAGCACATCGAAGAGATCATCGAGCTGGTGCAATCCCTGCTGGATAAAGAGCACGCCTACGTGGCGGATAACGGCGATGTGATGTTTATCGTCGAATCCTATGCCGACTACGGCAAGCTCTCCGGCCAGGATCTGGAGCAGCTGCAAGCCGGTGCCCGCGTTGACGTGGTCGATGCCAAGCGCAACCCGCTCGACTTCGTGCTGTGGAAGATGTCCAAGCCGGGCGAGCCGACCTGGGAAAGCCCCTGGGGCCCGGGCCGTCCTGGCTGGCACATCGAGTGCTCCGCCATGAACTCCAAGCACCTTGGCAACCACTTCGACATCCACGGCGGCGGCTCCGATCTGCAGTTCCCGCACCACGAGAACGAGATCGCCCAGTCCTGCTGCGCCCACGGTGGCGATTACGTCAACACCTGGATGCACAGCGGCATGGTGATGGTGGATAAAGAGAAGATGTCCAAATCCCTTGGCAACTTCTTCACCATCCGCGACGTCTTGGCCCACTACGACGCCGAAACCGTCCGTTACTTCCTGATGTCTGGCCACTACCGCAGCCAGCTCAACTACTCGGAAGATAACCTGAAGCAAGCCCGCGCCGCGCTGGAGCGGATGTATACCGCCCTGCGCGATCTGCCAGTAGCCGCTGCTGCCGGTGGCGACGAGCAGGTGGCGCGCTTCAAGGAAGCGATGGACGACGACTTCAACACCCCGGAAGCCTACTCCGCCCTGTTCGATCTGGTGCGCGAGATCAACCGCCAGAAGGGTGAAGACATAGCCGTTGCCGCCGCGCTGGGCGCCCGTCTGCGCGAGCTGGGCGCCGTGCTCGGCATCCTGCAGCAAGACCCCGAGGCTTTCTTGAAGGGTGACGAAGCGGACGAAGAGGTTGCCGAAATCGAGCGCCTGATCGCCGAGCGCAATCAGGCCCGTGCCGACAAGAACTGGGCTGCTGCCGATGCCGCCCGTAACCGTCTCACCGAGATGGGCATCGTGCTGGAAGACAGCGCCGGCAAAACCAGCTGGCGCCGTGCCTAAGGCCAGCCGGTTGACGACCTGACGCAGAGCGCAGCCCTTGGGCTGCGCTCTTTTTTTCAGGGCCCGGCGCTTTGTTCAAGGCTCGGCCCATGCAATCGAACATAAGGAAGATGGCATCATGAAGATATCCAGCTGGCCCGTGCTGGCACTGGCCCTCTCTGCGGCGGCCCTGATCGCCCCGGCCCATGCGGGCACCACCACCAGCGGCAAACTCGATCCGGCCGCCAGTGCCCGCGCCAAGGCCAAGGTGGCCCAGTTTCTTGACTGGGAGCGCCAAGTCAAACCGAGCGGCCTCTATCAGAGCGATCTCGGTGGCGCGCTGCCCACTATCGTCTCCCCCGAGATGCTCTGTCTGCTCAATGCCGCCTCAAAGGCGCGCGAAATAGCCACCCGCGAGGCTCCCGACGAGAAGCCCCCCTTTGTCGAGGGCAACCCCTTCCTGCCCAACGCCTGGGATAACCTGCTGGGCTCGGAGATCCTCTCGTCGCGCGCCATCGCCGGCAGCCGGGATCGCAGCGAGGTCAAGGTGCGCTTCACCTTTGGCGAGCCGGGCACCCCGCTCGACGCCCCCAGCGGCACCTACCGTTTTGTCAGCACCTATCTGGTACTGGACGGGCCGCAAGGCGCCCGCATCACCGATATCGACGCTGGCGGCAGCTGCGATTTCTGCCAATCCGGCAGCCTGCGCGCCGCCCTCTATGAGACGCTCACCGCCTATC
>NZ_CAWNWX010000106.1:0-13456 GCF_963878195.1 Aeromonas sp. HMWF016 | reverse complement strand
GTTTTCATGATGTTTAATAAAGACCATGTTACTGTGCAGGGGATGCGCGAAGTAGTTACTTCTATTATTCCTGATATGACAGATGTATTAGATGGTATTGAAAAAGCTGTACAAGAAAAAAATAAGTTTCAAGATTTTTATTCCATCAGTATTGAAGAGCAGAAAGAATATTTTATAAGCGTCGCTAAGAACCTAGGAATGGATCCACATGACAAAGACAATGAGTTTGGCCGTGTCGTAGATATGGGGTTAAAGAACTATGATCCTACTAATATTATGAGGAAGTGTGAGCATTTATTTGTTCATTATCGTCCAGGTGGTATTATCGCTCAATCACTGAGGATGCATTCTGTTGGTGGTTTACACCTATTAATATGTTTAAAGCATGGTTATGCTCAAGGAACCGGGAATCTATTAACCATGTTATATGATGATTCGGATGGCCCTAATCTGGGATATTCCTTTAAACAGCAGCATTGTATAGGTTGCTCTGATTGTAAGCCTAGATCACAAGAGTGGTCATGGAATCTTAAATGGTATGAATCGGCTGTAACGGAAAATATGCCATTTTTAAGTAAGTATAAATTTTAAATAATAGGTAAGTTTTATATTCGTAGCCTATTGATGAATATTGTTCCATCTTGCACATCTCGTGTGTTGGTGTTGAACGAAGGTTTCTTATCCAAGTCTGCCTTGGCCCCACTCTTGCTATGTCCTATCCCATTGATGGCCGTGGCCGCCCTGAATCTGTTGCTCTGAACCGTCCCAAACGGGGTGGATTACGGGGGAGGGCGGCCCGGCAGAGATCTTCTGATGGGAGCCGTGACAGTGCAAGAGACAACCAAACCCCTCTCCCCGCAGCGCTGGCTGCAACTGGAGTTAAAGGCCATCGACAGCCAAGTTGGCCGCTGGCAGAGCCGCCGTTTCGAGATTGCGGCGCTCCATCCCGCCGAATCTGAGGCTGCCGGTGCTTTGCCCCTTACCCTGTTTCGCGATGAGCGGGGGGATTATCGCTTCAATCTGAGCTCCGGCTCGCCCCGCCTCTTTGTCACCGGAAGCCGCGTGGACAGTGGCTTTGTGGCCGATGGCCTCACCCTGAGCCAGACCGTGGCCGCCGCCTATATGGATGGCGAGCGGCAGGTGCTCTCCTGCCCGCTGCCCGAGGCGCTGCAAGTCTGGGTAGAGGCCTTTATCGGACGCCACGGCGAGCTGCTGGAGGCCCGCCGCAAGGGCAAGAAGGGCAAGGGACGGGCGCAGGATCAGCTCGGTGTCGATACGGTAGATCAAGCCAGCTGCGGCGCCGTCAAAGCCACCGGCCCCGATGGTCGCGAGCGTGGCAGCGACGCCGGAGCCAGTGCCGGAAACAAGGCCGGAAACAGTGCCCATGAGTGAGTTTCTCAAGCGCTGGTCGTCTCGCAAGAGCGAGGCGCGCAAGCATCAGGCATTGCAGCCGAGGGAAGAGGTTATTCCCGAGGCGGTTTCCGCCCCCATCGAAGGCTGTGGCGAAGCTGAAACTCCAGATGCTGTGCTGGATAGCCCCGTAGTCAGCACTGACAAGGGGAGCGGTGAAGCTCTTGCCGTTGAGGGGGCCGAGAGTGGCGAACCGCCGCTAAAAACGGCCCAGCCGGACAAGGCAAAACTCCCCGACAAGGAGGCGCTGCGGGCCATGTTTCGCAGCCATAAACCGGATGGGCTCGACGACTACACCCAGGATTTCAGCCAGCCCCAATTGCTGCCCGCGGCCCTGACCGCTGGCCTGCGCAACTGGCTGGTAGATCAGGTAACCGCCCCGGAGAGCGAATCGGCCAACCCGGCCAGCGGATCCGCTGAACCGGTTGCGCTTGTCAGCGAACTTGCCGCCGAGCCGCACGAGTTGGCTGATAACCATTCTCAAACCCACACCGACGATCGGGACATTTTGGTTTCCTCTGGTGGACAAAATGTCCCAACCAAAGGTGGGGGAATGGAACCCTCAGGATCCTGACTCCCTGTTAGTCACTTTTTTTCCGGGGGAGTTGGCTCGCCTCTTGCTCTCTCGGCTTACCAACAAGCGCCCATCCCATGAGGTGGCGCGCGCAGGAGTGTATGTGAGCACTGAACAAACATTGCCAAATCTGAGCCCAAATCTGGCCCACGGGGCGGGGGCGGCCGAGCATAACGCGCGCGCCTATGCCCTGCAGCATACGGTCAAGACCGACAACCTGATCCCGGCCACTGTCTCTTACCAGAGTCAGGGGCGCCTGCTGCTGGTCGGCCCGGAAGATCGCATTCGCCGCGTTGCCAGCCTGCTGCCCGCCGGGGTGAAGCCCACCCTGCTGGTGACCGAATCCGTTTATGACGCCGAGGCGGCGGATCTCGAGGCCATCTTCGAGGCTACCGCCGCCCTGGATGCTCTGACCCTGCGCGAGCCGAGCCTGACAGGGTATCTCGGCCAGTTCCAGCTCACCGGCCTTAACGGGCAGGGTGAGCGTATTTCTCTGGCTGCGCTCTGTTTTCCACAACAAGCGGCTGCTGTCAGTGAACAGCTACGCGAACCACGCTTCGATCTGGTGGCCGATCTGGGCCGCATCCCGCTCTTTGCGCTGGAGCGCCCGCCGGTGGGCTACCTACATCTCTTTGATGACCAAGGGCTGGCCGAACGGCTTGCCGAGCTCTGTGCGCTGACCGGTATCTTCGACAAGCCGCGCTATTTTCGCCTCGACCCCGAGGCCTGCGCCTTTACCGCCCGCGGCGTGCCCGGTTGCAGTCGCTGCCTTGATGTCTGTCCGACCGATGCCCTCAAGCCCATCAATGGTCGCATCCAGATCGATCCCCATCTCTGTCAGGGCTTTGGCAGCTGCGCCTCGGCCTGTCCGACCGGGGCGATTGCCTATCACCAGCCCGACGCCAACACCAGCGGCGACTACCTGTTCCGATTGCTCAAGCACTACCGGGAGGCGGGAGGCGACGCGCCCCAGCTGCTGATCGCCGGTGAAAACGAGCGCGAATGGGTGGAAGCCGAGCTCACCCGCCTACCCGCCAATTGGCTGCCGGTCTGGGTGGAGGAGAGCGCGAGCTTAGGCATCGAGAGCTGGTTCGCCGCCCTCGCCTATGGCGCGGGTGCTGTGCGTATCGCGCTCGGTGACGATGCCCCCGCAAGCGTCCGTGCGCTGGTTGAGCGGGAGCTGGCGAGCGCTGCCGTGCTGCTGGCGGGCGCCGGTCTTGCTGCCGATCGCATCGCCCTGTTTAACCCGGATGTCGAACAAGATAAGCCGATCTCCTGTGAGTCAGCCGTTGCCCTGCTGGATAAGCCGCTCAAAGGGGACAAACGGGAGAACCTGTTTGCCGCCTTCGATGCCCTCTGGCAGGCCAACGAAGGGAGCCGCGAGCCGCTGGCGGTACCTTATGGCGCCCCATACGGCAGTGTGGAGCTGAAAGAAGCTGACTGCACCCTCTGCATGGGCTGCGTGGCGGTCTGCCCGAGCCGGGCGCTGCATGCGGTGGGCCATGCCCCCGGCCTCAACTTTATCGAGCAGGATTGCATCCAGTGCGGCATGTGCGAAAAGGCGTGCCCCGAGCAGGCCATTGTGCTGGTGCCCCGCCTGCAACCCGTGCCCGAAGCGCGCCGCGCCGTGCAGAGCCTGAAAGCCGAAGAGGCTGCCTGCTGCATTCGCTGCGGCAAGCCGTTCGCGCCCGCCTCGCTGATCCGCCGCATCCAGCAAAAACTGGCCGGTCACTCCCACTTCCAGAACGAGGCCGCCCAGCGGCTACTGATGTGCGAAGAGTGCCGGGTCAAGGATGTGTTTGCAGCGCTGGCGGCGGATCCCGTCTCCCAGCTCAAGGTATGAGGGCCAGTGATGAGTGAACAACAGAACGAAAAGGCTGGCGAACTGACCATGACCGAACTGGAACAGAGCAGCGCCGATCTCTACGCCCTGCTGGCGAGCCTCTGGCGCGCCGCCCCCCGTGGCGAACAGCTCGCCTGGCTGCAAGGGTTGCAGGCTATGCCGGGCCCCTTTGCCAGAGGGCTGGGACTGGTGCAGCTGGCGGCCATTAGCCACCACGAAAACGAGCTTGCCGAGGAGTATCAGGATCTCTTTATCGGGCTGGGGCGCGGGGAGATCGTGCCGTTTGCCTCCTGGTATCTCACCGGTTCTTTGATGGAGCTGCCGCTGGCGGTGCTGCGTGCAGATCTGCAGTCGCTTGGTTTCGAGCGCCAGAGCGGAGTGTGCGAGCCGGAAGATCATCTGGCCGCCCTGTGTGAGGTGATGGCGGTACTGATTGCCGAGCAGCACCCGGATCGCAACCGCTTCTATGAACGCCACCTTGCCCCTTGGGTCCTCACCTGCTGCCGCGATCAGCAACAGGCGAAAGGGGGCAGCTTCTACCGGGCGGTCGGGGCCCTTGCCGAAGATTTCTTCAAGCTGGAAAACGAATTGCGCCTGCCGTTTGGCGCCTGCGTGGTGACGGGCTGAACGCCCCCATCTGTGCATAACAGGCTGTGCATAACAAAAGCTGTGCATAACAAAAGCTGTGCATAACAAAAGCTGTGCATAACAAAAGCTGCGCATAACAAAACGAGCAGACGAGATATCCCATTGGACGCGAAGCTGGTGCACAGGCGCCGGCAAGAACAACAACAGAGGTCACAAGAATGAGCGATGAACAGCTGAAAGACCCGTCCCGCCGCAATCTGATCAAGGGAGTTGGCGTGGTCGCCACCATAGGCGTACTGGCCGGTGCTGCCGGTCGGGTGGTGAGCAAAGAGGCGCTGACCCACGATACCAAGCCTGATCAGGGCTATCGGGAGACCCCCCATGTTCACGACTTTTATCGCACCCTGCGCGGCACTGACTGAGCCGGATCAGTGAAGGAGAACTCATGAAACTGACAAAACGTGCCGAGCAGCCCCAAGCGGGCGAGCAGGGCAGCTTGCAGAATAATGCAGCCGCTCGCGGTCAGGGGCTGACCCGCCGCGCCTTTATGGTCAACTCGGGTCTGGTGGCCGGTGGCGCTGTGGCAGCCGGTTGGCTGGCCCCTGCCATGATGCAGCGGGCCGAGGCCAAAACCGTGGCGGCCGAGGTGCCGGTCGAGGTGAAGCGCACCATCTGCTCCCACTGCTCGGTGGGCTGCGGCGTCTATGCCGAGGTGCAAAACGGTGTCTGGACCGGTCAGGAGCCGGCTTTCGATCACCCCTTCAACCTTGGCGGTCACTGCGCCAAGGGGGCGGCCCTGCGCGAGCACGGCCACGGCGAGCGTCGCCTCAAATACCCGATGAAGCTGGTGAGCGGCAAGTGGCAACGCATCAGCTGGGATCAGGCCATCGAAGAGGTGGGCAATGAGGTGCTGCGTCTGCGCAAGGAGTCCGGCCCCGACAGCGTCTACTGGCTCGGCTCCGCCAAGCACTCCAACGAGCAGGCCTATCTGTTTCGCAAGATGGCGTCCCTGTGGGGCACCAACAACGTGGATCACCAGGCGCGCATCTGCCACTCCACCACGGTCGCTGGCGTAGCCAACACCTGGGGTTACGGCGCCATGACCAACAGCCTGAACGACATGCACAACAGCAAGTCGATCATGTTTATCGGCTCCAACCCGGCGGAGGCCCACCCGGTCGCCATGCAGCACATCCTGCTGGCGAAAGAGCGCAACGGCTGCAAGATCCTGGTGGTCGACCCGCGTCGCACCCGCACCGCCGCCAAGGCGGACATGTACCTCTCCCTGCGTCCGGGCACCGACGTCGCCTTTATCTGGGGCATGCTCTGGCACATCTTTAAGAACGGCTGGGAAGATAAAGAGTTCATCCGCACCCGTGTCTACGGCATGGACGAGGTGCAAAAAGAGGTGGCGCGCTGGACCCCTGCCGAAGTGGAGCGGGTGACTGGCCTTAACGAACAACAGGTCTATGGTGCCGCCAAGCTGCTGGCCGACAACCGCCCCGGCTGCGTGGTCTGGTGCATGGGCGGCACCCAGCACACCACCGGCAACAACAACACCCGCGCTTACTGCATCCTCGAACTGGCACTCGGCAACGTGGGCAAGAGTGGGGCGGGCACCAACATCTTCCGTGGTCACGACAACGTGCAGGGTGCCACCGACTTTGGCGTCACCTCAGACTCCCTGCCCGGCTACTACGGGCTGGAAGAGGGCTCCTGGAAGCACTGGGCCCGGGTGTGGGACGTCGATTACGAGTGGATCAAGGCGCGTTTTGACAACAAGGCCTACAACGGCAAGCTGCCGATGAACAACAACGGCATTCCGGTCTCCCGTTGGGTGGATGGGGTGCTGGAGAACGCCGACCTCATCGAGCAGGGCTCCAACATCCGCGCCATGTTCTACTGGGGCCATGCGGTCAACTCCCAGACCCGCGGCCCCGAGATGAAGAAGGCGATGCAAAAGCTCGACATGATGGTGATTGTCGACCCGTATCCCACCGTCGCTTCGGTGATGAACGATCGTACCGATGGCGTCTACCTGCTGCCGGCCACCACCCAGTTCGAGACCTATGGGTCCGTCACCGCCACCAACCGCTCCATGCAGTGGCGTGACAAGGTGATCGAGCCCCTGTTCGAATCCAAGGTCGACCACGAGATCATGTATCTGCTGAGCAAGAAGCTCGGTTTTGCCGACCAGCTGTTCAAGCACATCAAGGTGGAGAACAACCAGCCGCTCTTGGAAGACATCACTCGCGAATACAACCGCGGCATGTGGAGCGTGGGCTACACCGGCCAGAGTCCGGAGCGCCTCAAGGCGCACCAGCAGAACTGGCACACCTTCCACAAGACCAACCTCAAGGCCGAGGGCGGCCCGGTCAGCGGCGAAGTGTACGGTCTGCCGTGGCCCTGCTGGGGCACTCCGGAGATGAAACACCCCGGCAGCCACATCCTCTACGACACCAGCATTCCGGTCTCGGAAGGGGGCGGCGGTTTTCGCGCCCGTTTCGGCATCGAGTATCAGGGCGTCTCGCTGCTCGCCGAAGACTCCTGGCCGAAGGGGAGCGAGGTGGAAGACGGCTATCCCGAGATCACTGCCGACCTGATGAAACAGCTTGGCTGGTGGGATGAGCTGACCGAGGCCGAGAAGAAAGAGGCCGAGGGCAAGAACTGGAAGACCGATCTCTCCGGCGGCATCCAGCGGGTGGCCATCAAGCACGGCTTCGTCCCCTACGGCAACGCCAAGGCGCGCTGCGTGGTGTGGACCTTCCCGGATCAGGTGCCCAAGCACCGCGAGCCGCTCTACACCCCACGCCGCGACTTACTGGCCGACTACGCCACCTGGCCCGATGCCAAGAGCCTGTGGCGCCTGCCGACCCAGTACGCCTCGGTGCAGGAGAAGGATGTCAGCAAGGAGTTCCCGATCATCCTCACCTCCGGCCGTCTGGTGGAGTACGAGGGGGGCGGTGACGAGACCCGCTCCAACCCTTGGCTGGCCGAGCTGCAGCAGGAGATGTTCGTCGAGATGAACCCGGCGGATGCCAACGACGTCGGCGTGCGCGACGGTCAGGATGTGTGGGTCGAGGGGCCGGAAGGGGGGCGGGTCAAGGTGAAGGCGCTGGTGACCCCGCGGGTCAAGCCGGGGCTCGCCTTTATGCCGTTCCACTTCGGCGGCCACTTCGAGGGCAAGGATCTGCGATCCAAATATCCGGAAGGGTCTGACCCCTATGTGCTGGGGGAGTCGGTCAACATAGTTACCACCTATGGCTATGACCCGGTTACCCAGATGCAGGAGACCAAGGTCACCCTGTGCCGTTTTCGCAAAGTAGGAGCCTGATCCCATGGCCAGAATGAAATTCATGTGTGACACCAAGCGCTGCATCGAGTGCAACGGCTGTGTGACGGCGTGCAAGAACGAGAACGACGACGCCCTAGAGTGGGGCATCCAGCGCCGCCGGGTGGTGACTCTCAACGATGGCCTGCCGGGGGAGACCTCCATCTCGGTCGCCTGCATGCACTGCACCGACGCCCCCTGCATGGCGGTCTGTCCGGCCGACTGCTTCTATCACACAGACGACGGCATCGTGCTGCACAACAAGGATCTCTGTATCGGTTGTGGCTACTGCCTGTTTGCCTGCCCGTTCGGGGCACCCCAGTTCCCGAAAACCGCCGCCTTTGGCGATCGGGGCAAGATGGACAAGTGCACCTTTTGCGCCGGTGGCCCGGAAGAGGATCACAGCGAGGCGGAGCGCCAGAAGTACGGTGCCAACCGCATCGCCGAGGGCAAGCTGCCGATGTGTGCCGAGCTCTGTTCCACCAAGGCGCTGCTGGCCGGTGACGCCCAGGTGATCTCCGACATCTTCCGCGAGCGGGTTGCCTATCGCGGTGCTCCTCATGCGGGTTGGGGTGAGGATGATAAGGCGCTCTATCGCGATGCCAGCAAGGTGAACAAACCGGGAGGGGCGGCATGAAAACCTGGCTAATGGCCCTGTTTGCTGCCCTGCTGCTGGTGAGTACCGCCAGTTTCGCCGACGCCGAGAAAGAGGCGGTCGGCTTTGCCGGTGCCGACTACTGGCGGGCGGTGAAGGATGGGCAGGAGGGGTACACTACCTCCCGCTCGCCGGAGCACGGGGTGCTTATCTCGGTGCCGGGTCAGCTCTGGTTCGAGGTGAAGACCAAGTGGGTGTCGCCACTCGGTGCCATCGCCATCTTCGGATCGCTCGCTATGTGCGGCCTGATGTACTGGGTGGTGGGGCCGACCAAGCTCTCCAAACCGCGCACCGGGCGCAAGCTCAAGCGCTGGAGCCGGCTCGATCGGGCGCTGCACTGGACCACGGCGGGCATGTTCCTGACCCTCTCCGGCTCGGGGCTGGCCATCATCTACGGCAAGCACTTCATCAAGCCGGTGGTGAGCCTCGGGGTGTGGGAGAACTGGATCTGGTTCGCCAAGGTGTTCCACAACTACGTGGGGCCGCTCTTCTTCCTCTGCCTGATGGGGGTACTCATCAAGTGGTTCCGCCACAACATCGTCAACATGGTGGATGTGCAGTGGTTTATGAAGGCGGGCGGCATGCTGGGGCCCCACAAGGGGAGTCACCCCTCGGCGGGCTTCTCCAACGGCGGCGAGAAGGCGATCTTCTGGCTGCTGATCTGGTTTGGCGGCATTGTGGTGGCGACCGGGCTGTTTCTGGACTTCCCCATCTTCGGCCAGCTGCGCCGCCAGATGGAGTGGGCCAGCTTTATCCATATTGTCGGGGCGCTGATCCTCATCTGCGGTTTTATCTTCCATATCTACATGGGCCTGTTCCAGCTGGAAGGGGCGCTGGAGGGGATGGTGACCGGCGAGGTGGACGAGACCTGGGCCAGGGAGCACCACGACCTCTGGTATGAAGAGGTAAAACACACCCTCGATGGGCCCAAGACGGGCAAATCAAGCTGACAGTCGGGCACGGAAAACGTAAAGAGAAGGGGCGCTGATGCGCCCCTTTTTATGTTCAATCCTCTCTGCATGCCGGCTCAGGTCACCGGCTTGAGTGGCAGGTGGATCTCGTAGTGCAATCCCTCGCCCGGCGGGCTGGTGACGTTGACTGAACCGCGCAAGTTGTTCTCTACCAGATTGTGGATGCGGCAGGCGCTGAGCCCGCAGTGACTGGTGTTGCCGCGCAGGGTGGTGAAGAAGGGCTCAAACAGGCGGGGAAGTTTCTCTGGCGGCATGCCGGGGCCCGAGTCCTGATAGGTTAGCAGCAGCGACTCCTCATCCTGAGCGACATGGATGGTGAAGCTGTGCTCCTCGTTGCCGTGAAAGGCGTGATCCATGCTGTTTTTCACCAGCTCCTGCAGCAGGTCGACGAAGAGCGTCTCGGGGGCGGTCAGAGTGACTTCGTTCCCCTCAAGGCGGGGGGTAACTCTGGCAATCTGCAGCTCGGCGGCGAATGCCTGCAGCATATGCTCGGCACACTTTTTCACAGCGAAGGGACGCGCTTCCTGTTCATTCTGATCGCGGGTCAGCTCCTTGAAGCGGGTAATGAGCAGGGCGACCCGGCGCAGACTGGACTCCACCAGTTCGGTGCCCTCCTTGATATCGGTCAGCTGCTGGTTGAGCAGGCGCTGGCCCAGAACCCCGTTTTTCACCGCATTGGCCAGCAGATCGCCGGCGCCCTGTATCATGCTGGAGGCGGTGATGCCAACCCCGACCGGGGTGTTGATCTCGTGGGCGATACCGGCGGTGAGCTGAAACAGACTCTGATAGAGCTGCACCTTGGCCTGCTGGCGACCGAGCTCCCGCAGGCGCAGCTGGTTTTGCACCCGGGCCAGTACCTCGAGCTGGTGAAACGGCTTGGATACATAGTCGCAGCCGCCCGCCTGAAAGGCCTGTTCGAGAGCACTGATCTCGCTGTTGGCGCTGATGAAGATGACTGGCAAGCCCCAGTGCCCCTGTTGTTGTTTGATACGGCGGCATGCCTCGTAGCCATCCATCACCGGCATATTGATATCCATCAGGATGAGGTCGGGAGTGGCTTGTGCAACCGCAGCAACCGCCTGCTGGCCATCTTCCACTTCTCGCACCTGATAACCCTCCTCTTCGAGCAGGCTGCGCAAGATATAGCGGTTGGAGGCCATATCATCGACGACAAGAATGTTGTGTATGGTGTTGGTGCCTGGCATACCGGTTGGTGTTTCCGTGCAATGGGTCTGATGTTCAGCATAGTTCTTCATCAACCGCAGCGTAGCCTCATCGCGCCGCCATCGGTGCGGAAAATGGATGTGTTTGAGCCACGTTTGGACATCTTTTTGGCCGCAGGGTATGGCCAAGCTCACAAAACGAAACAACCAAACGTCATATGATTGATTTCATTATCACTCTTGCTCTCCTGCCGAACGGCAACTTCACGTAAATCAAAGAGAATGACTATGGCTACCGGACAATATCTGCTGTGGAAAGATGCACAGGGACAGGATTTTCGCCCCGTTGCACTGACTGGCACTGATCTGCTCAACAATCGTTATCTCAACAAGGGCACCGCCTTTACCGAACAGGAGCGTGCCGACTTCGATCTCGATGGCTTGCTGCCTCCTCAGGTGCAAACCTTTGAAGCCCAGCTCGAGCGGGTTTATGAAGGCTTCAAGAGCGCCTGCAGCGATATCGAGAAGTACCAGAACCTGCGTGCACTGCAGGATCGCAACGAGACCCTCTTCTATGCCCTGTTGTCTCGCCATGTGGAGGAGATGACTCCCTATATTTATACCCCGACCGTCGGCAAGGCGTGTCAGGAGTTCAGTCACCGCTTCCAGAAGCCGCGAGGCCTCTACATTACCCCGGACAACGTGGATGACATGGGCAGCCAGGCTCGTCACTTCGATGCCAAGTCAATTCGCATCATCGTTGTGACCGACAGCCAGGGGATTCTGGGGATCGGTGACCAGGGGGTTGGCGGCATGGGCATTCCCATCGGCAAGCTGGCGCTCTATACCCTGGGGGCGGGCATCCATCCGGCCTGCTGCATGCCGATTGCGCTGGATGTGGGCACCGACAACCAGAAACTGCTGGATGACCCCATGTACCTCGGTCGCCCGCACAAGCGGATCCGCGGCAAGGAGTATGAGGAGTTCATCGACAAGTTCGTGCAAGGGGTCAAGCGTCACTTCCCCAATGCTGTGCTGCAGTGGGAAGACTTCAGCAAATCCAACGCCTTCAACAATCTGGCTCGCTATCAGCAATCACTGCCATCGTTCAACGATGATATTCAGGGCACGGGGGCCGTGGTGCTGGCCGGTATCATCGGGGCGGTCAAGGTCAAGGGGGAAACCCTGGGCCAACAGAACTATCTGGTCTATGGCGCCGGTGCCGGCGGGGTCGGCGTGGCGGATCAAATCTGCGCGGGGATGATCCGCGAGGGAATGGATCCGCAGGCGGCGCGGGATCGCATCTACATCCTGGATACCCAGGGACTGGTGTGCGACAACCGCGAGGGGCTAGACGAGTACAAGCGCCGCTACGCCAAGCCGGGCCTGCTGCTGGCCGGCTGGGACACCGAAGTGCCCGGCAAGGCCAACCTGACAGATGTGTTGCGTCATGTGCCCATCACCGTTTTGTTGGGAACCAGTGGTTCAGGCGGCGCCTTCAAGGAAGAGCATATCCAGTTGATGCAAAAGCATTGCGAACGTCCCATGGTGTTCCCGCTCTCCAACCCGACCGCCAACTGCGAAGCCTTGCCGGAAGATATCTACAACTGGAGCAAAGGCAAGGCCATCGTCGCGACCGGCAGTCCGTTCAAGGATGTGAATTATGACGGGCAGGACTTCCGGGTCGGGCAGGGCAACAACGTCTTTATCTTCCCCGGAGTGGGGCTGGCGGCGATTGTCAGCCAGATCCGCGAGATCACACCCGATATCTTCACTACCGCCGCCTTTGCGCTGGCCGAGTGCGTGAGCGAGGTCGATCTGGCGAAGGGGGCTGTCTATCCGCGCATTCGCGAGCTGCGCAGCATCTCGGTGCATGTGGCGACCGCTGTGCTCAAGGACATAGTGCGCAAGGACCCCTCCCATCCGCTGATTGGCCAGGATCTGCAGCAGCATATCCTCAACCACATGTGGGAGCCGGCGTACCTGCCTTATCGTCGGGTATAACCGCGTATCTACCGTCCGGATAACGGGTCGGCCAAGATGATAAGGGGGGTAGCGCTGCTACCCCCCTTCGTTTATCCCGTCACGCACTAAGTGCGTAGTGGCCGCCAGCGCCCTTGCTGATTGCGGCAGGCGGTATCCTGCCACTGTTGGCTGGCCTTGCCGATATAGAGTTGCTCGCGATAGTCGCGACACCACTCTCCGCTGGTATGGCGGAAGGTGCGCAGTGGGGTGATACTACCCGAGTGGCGGTTAGCCGGATTGAACCAGGTGAGGCTCTGCCCTTTGGTGCGGGTTTCCAGTGCCTTGGTGAGTGCCTGATTGGCCAGTTGAACATCTGCCTTATCCATTTGATGGTAAAGCGGCGGGGTGGCGACCGTAGCGCAGCCAGCGAGGCCGAGCAGGAGGAGTGTTAGCAGATAACGCATTATGGTTGCCCCTGTTGGCGAAAGCCGTTGTTAAGCAGAGCACGCTCTTGCTCATCGGTAAGCACTTGCTGGCGATCATCGACCGTGCCATCGCCTCTGAGTTTGTTGCCATTGGCATTGACGGCATCCACGCCGTTATCATCGACCGTGCCATCGCCTCTGAGTTTGTTGCCATTGGCATTGACGGCATCCACGCCGTTATCATCGACCGTGCCATCGCCTCTGAGCTTGTTGCCATTGGCATCGACGGCATCCACACCGTTGTCATCAAGCCCGTTGCCAAGGCCACGACCACCGGCATGAAGGTCTCCTCCGCTGTGCAACTCGCCACCCGCATGTTGGTCTCCTCCCGCATGTTGACCACCTCCATGTTCACTGCCACCTCCGCTATTGTCGTTACCTCCGCCCCCGTGGTCACCGCCACCTCCGCTATTGTCGCTACCACCGCCCCCGTGGTCACCGCCACCTCCGCTATTGCCGCTACTACCGCCC
>NZ_CAWNWX010000105.1:0-43057 GCF_963878195.1 Aeromonas sp. HMWF016 | reverse complement strand
GCCAGAATCGCCCCAGATAAAACTGGGTGACATCGGCTGAATGGGCCGCCACCAGCGAGGCGGCAAGAAAGATGATGGCGCCACCCAATACCACGGGGCGACGGCCATAACGATCGGCAATCATGCCTCCCAACAGGACTGTCGCTGCCATGCCGAAGAGATAGATGGAGAAAGCGGTGTGGATCTGAGCCTCGTTCGCCTGCAGGCTCTCGGCAATCCGGGGGACGGCGACCAGATAGAGATCGATGCCGACCGGATAGAGGATGATCATCAGAAAGGCGCACAGCAGAAAAGTTCTCATGGAGGCTCCGTAACAGAAGTCTGGCCCCTGTTCTGCCAAAAGCGCGGCAAACAGCAGGCAAGCGGGTGAATATGCGGGGCACTATAGGGGGGGGCTACCACCACACCTAGTGAAGAGATGGCGATCGATACATTCCAAAATGGAAATATTGTTTCTGCCTATGTGCGATTAAGGCAACTGGATGGACAAGCCGCCAGGCAGAAGAGCACCGTGAGCTGAGTAAAAATAAACGCAATAAAAGTGCACCGGACAATCCCGGCGCACTTGCTTTCAGTAAAACGCTACGCCCGTGATTAGTCGGCCAGCTTGCTCAGAATGGCGTAGGCCGCCTTGACCCGGACATCGTTGGGATAGTTGCGGTTGGCCAGCATGACGATGCCAATACCCTTGGCCGGGACAAAGGCGACATAGGCGCCAAAGCCGTTGGTCGATCCCGTCTTGTTGTAGAGTCGCTGTTCCCCCATATCTTTGGGCGCGGCAAAGCGTTCCACCGGATTGGCCTTGTAGCTCACCGCCGGCGAGTTCCCCGCCAGCAGCACCTGTTCGGTCACCGGATAGGCATAACTCTCCCAGCCCAGCCCCTGAGTCATCTCTCCTATCGAGAAGAAACCGGTATGAGTCATGGCAATGGCCTGCTGCATGGCGGCATCACCCCGCTTGGTCATGTTGGCCTCGACAAACTTGATGAAATCCGCCGAGCTGGTCTTGATGCCATAGGCCTCGTCCGCCAGCACTCCCGGATTGACCCGGATCGGTTTCTCCTCTTTGGCATAGCCGTAGGCGTAATCGCCCATGGCTGCCGCAGGCACCTTGAGGTAGGTGTGGGCAAGGCCGAGCCCCGGCAACAGAGTCTGGCTCATCAGTTGCTCGAAGGGTTGGCCCAGAGAGCTCGCAGCCAGATAGCCGAACAGACCTATGCTGGGGTTGGAGTACTCCCGTTGGGTACCGGCGGCGAAAAGCGGCGCCCACTGGCGGTAGTAGGCTCGCATCTTCTCTGTCGAGTCGACCGCATCAGGGAACTGCAGTGGCAAGCCCCCTGCGCTGTAGGTCGCAAGATCGGCCATGGTCACGTCATCAAAGGCAGACCCTTTTAGCCAGGATGCGTGCTGGCTCACCTTGTCATCCAGCTTGAAGCCCCCTTTCACCACGGCGTAGGCACCGAGGGTCGCGGTCAGGGTCTTACTGACCGAGCCGATTTCAAACAGGGTCTGCTCGCTGACGCGCTGACCGCTCTCCCGGTTGGCAACGCCATAGTTGAAATAGTGGGTCTTGCCATCTTTCAGTACGGCAACCGCCATTCCCGGGATCCGGTACTCCTTGAGCACGGGTTGAATGGTGCCGTCCACGATGGTAGCGAGCGGAACATCCTGCGTGGCAGAAGCGAATGACGAGATCAGCAGGGAACCCAGCGCCAACCGCGAAAGAGTTGTTGGTTGTTTCATGACATCTGTCTTGTGGTGAGTTGAGAAGTGCATCATAAGGACGCTTGGTGAGCTGAGCGTGAACAACTGTGAAGTCGGTGTGAAGTCATTGAAAAAACGGGCCATTTCAATGGTTTTACGGCGTACTGAGCCCGCCCAGAGCGACTGGCGTATAAGCTGTAGGTGCCAAAAGAGAGAAGCAAGATACGGGCAAGCCGAAAGCGGGAGGAATAGTGAAATCACAGGAACAGATCACGGCGGTGCTGACAGCGCTGGAACAGGTGATTCTGGGTAAACCGCTGCAGCTCAAGGTTGCACTGGTCACCCTGCTGGCCCGTGGCCACCTGCTGATCGAGGATCTGCCCGGCATGGGCAAGACCACTCTGGCTCAGGCGCTGGCACAGGTATTGGGACTGAGCTGCCGCCGGATGCAGTTTACCGCCGATCTGCTACCTGCCGATTTGCTGGGCCTGCAGATCTTTGATCCCCGCCAGCAGCACTTCACCTTTCACCCCGGCCCCATCTTCACCCAGGTGCTGCTGGCCGACGAGATCAACCGCGCCAGCCCCAAGGTGCAGAGCGCGCTGCTGGAGGCGATGGCCGAGCAGAAGGTAAGCATCGAGGGGCATACCCATCCCCTCCCCACTCCATTTTTCGTCATCGCCAACCAGAACCCGGCCGATCAGGCGGGCACCTATCCCCTGCCCGAATCCCAGCTCGACCGTTTTGCCGTGCGGCTTTCACTCGGTTTCCCCCCTCGCGAGGCGGAGCGCAGACTGCTGCGCGGCCAGCAGCAGAGCCAGCCCCTCCCCTGCCTGCTGGACGCAAATATCCTGGCCCTGTTGCAAGCCGAAGCCGAGGCCATTCACCTCTCGGATGCCACCCTCGACTACCTGCTGGCACTGGTACAGCAGAGCCGTTTTGATGGCGAGCTGCCGCAGCCCCTCTCCCCCAGAGCGGCCCAAACCCTGCTGGCGGTGAGCCGGGCCTGGGCGCTGGCGGCGGGACGACGCTTCGTCACGGTGGAAGATGTGCAGGCGGTCTTTCCCTATGTGGCGGAACACCGGTTGCGGGGCAGTTTTGGCGTGCAGCACGGCGAAGCCTGCCCCCTGAGCCAGCGGCTGCTGGCCAGCGTCGATCCGGAACGGCCATGACTGGCTGGCGCCAGCTAAGGGATCGCTGGCAGTTGCGCTGGCTTGATCGCCGCATCCCTCCGGCGCGCCAGATCACGCTGGGGCCGCGCAGCCTCTTCATCCTGCCCACCCGCATGGGGTTGCTCTATCTGCTGGTACTGCTCGCCATCTATCTACTCGGCACCAACTACCAGAACAATCTGGTACTGCTGGTCGCCTACTGCCTCGGCAGCCTGTTTATGACGGCCATGTGGCTCACCCATCGCAACCTGCTGGGTCTGGCCTTGATGGGCGGGCCCACCGCCACCGGCGAGGCGGGCAGCCAGCTCCCCATCAGAATACGGGTACAAAGCCCGCGCCCGATCTACGGCGTTCAGTTCACTCTGGGCGATAACCCGCACTGGCAGGCCGAGATAGACTCCACGCCCCTCGACCTGCTGTTGCCGGTCACGGGTCTGCGCCGCGGTCGCCTCCCCCTTGGCCGGCTTAAAGTCGAGAGCCGCTATCCCCTCGGCCTCTTTCGCTGCTGGTCGTTGCCGGATCTGCAACTGGAGGGATGGGTCTACCCCAAGGCTGTCTATGGCCCGCTGCAGGAGGGTGAGAGGACCACGGCCGATGAGCAGCAGGGGGATATGTTGCCAGCCGCCATTGGCGACTTTGATACCTTGCGGGCCCACCAACAGGGCGAAGCCATGAGCCGGATCGCCTGGAAGCAACTGGCACAGGGGCGCGGCCTGCTGAGCAAGCAGTTCTGTGAACCGCATCAGGCTGGCCGCCATCTCAGCCTGTCGCGGGTAGCAGGTGGCAATCTGGAGCAGCGGCTGGCGGTACTTGCCTGGTGGTGCTGCGACTATGGCAAACAGGGGCTTCCCTTCTCCCTGACGCTGGCCCGGGAGACGTTGGGGCCTGATAGCGGCCCCGCATTTGTACAGCGCTGCCTGCTGGCACTGGCGCAACTGGATAACCCGGCAGACGAGGGCAGAACGGATGTTGCTCGATAACCGGCGTCTGCTGCCCCTTATCGCCCTGCAACAGCAGCTGCTCATTGCCGCACTCTGGCCCCAGCTACAGCTATGGGTCATGGCGGTGGGCGCCATCACCCTGTTTACCCGCGCCATGATGCTGTGGCGCGGCTGGCGTCCTCCACCAGCACGAGTGCTGGCGATACTGGCCATCGGCTGTTTGCTGATGCTCCTGCTGCAGTGGCGAGGATTGGGCACCCTGCCCGCGCTGGTCAACCTGCTCTGGCTCGGCTACAGCCTCAAGCTCATCGAGGTCCGGCGCGATCGGGATGTCGAGCAGGTGCTGCTGCTCGCCTTCTTTCTGATTGCGCTGGCACTGGTGCAGCGCCAGAGCATCGGCTGGGCGCTGTTGCTGGCACTCTCGCTCTGGCTGGCGGTCACTGCACTGGTCAATGCCGCAGCCCCGCAGCAGAAGCGTCCATGGTGCAGCGCGGGCGGCGCCCTGCTGCTCGCCCTTCCCCTGCTGCTGACCCTCTTTATCGTGCTGCCAAGGTTGCCACCGCTCTGGCAGATGCCCACCGCAAGCCGAGCCCTGACGGGCCTCTCGGAAGAGGTTGCCCCCGGCGACATCAACGAGCTGGTCAGCTCCTCCGAGCTGGTGTTTCGCGTCACCTTTGCCGATGACCCGCCGCCGCAGTACGAGCGCTACTTTCCGGTCATGCGGCAGGAGTATTTTGACGGACGGCGCTGGCAACTGAGCACCGAGGTGAAAAGATGGCAGCAAACAGTCCCCTTGCTGAACGTGACATCCACGCTATCAGATAGCCCGCTGCCTGCGGGAAGCTATGAAGTGCTCGCAGAGCCACAGCGCCATCGCTGGGCCTTCGCCATGACGGCGCCCCGCGTGGTGGTGGGGCCGGTACAAACCACTCCGATCGCAACCCTCTACCGACAGGGGAGCAACGATCTGGCCATCCGCTATCGGGCAAGCACAGCGACGCTCCCCGACGCGACAGAGCGTGAACGGCAGCGCAACCTCCAGCTACCTGCCAAGGGCAACCCGCAGGCGCGGGCCTATGCCCGGGAGCTTGCCAACCGTTATCCCGAACCGAGCGCGCTGGTCGGGGCCCTGATGACCCGATTTCGCAGCCAGCCTTACACCTATACTCTGACACCGCCGCGGCTTGGCCCGGATGGGGTGGACGATTTTCTGTTCGATACCCGGCGGGGATTTTGTGGCCACTACGCCATGGCAACTGCCTTTGTGCTGCGGGCAGCCGGTATTCCGGCACGACTGGTGACCGGCTATCTCGGTGGCGAGTGGAATCCGCAGGGCAGCTATCTGGCAGTCCGCCAGTTCGATGCCCACGCCTGGGTGGAGTATCTCGACCGGCAGCAGCATTGGCAGCGCATCGACCCGACCGCAGCCGTCGCACCGGAGCGGATAGAAGGCAATATGGCACAGGCGCTCGGCGAGCAGTTTGCCGCTGCCGACCCCCTCTCTTTGCAGCGCTATCGCAGCTGGGCCCTGCTCAACCAGTTGCGTTGGTGGAGCAACAATCTCGACTACCAGTGGAGCCGCTGGGTATTGGGACACGATGCCGGCCAGCTCTGGCAACAGGTTGCGCTGCACTGGCCATTGCTGGCCGGGCAGATCCCCTGGCTTATCCTGCTCAGTTTGCTGCTGGTCGCTCTGATGGTCAGCCTGCCGCTCCTCTGGCCTGCCCGTGAACCCGCAACCCTGCGGATCTGGCAGCCACTGCTGCGTCGGGGAAACGAGGCCGGTTGCACAGTGCAAGCAGGCGAGACGCTGGGCCAGTGGTGTGAACGACTGGCAACGCTGCGCCCTGCTCTATCCCGCCCCTTGCTGCAGGCGGCCTGGATCTACCGGCGCTGGCGTTACGGGCCGCTCACAGCCCATCAGCAGAGACGCTGCCAGCGACAGCTGAAACGGCGAGTGCACCAGATTTGCCAGAGCTGGGATCGCCAGCCATAAGCGCATCACACAAGGCATAAAAGCAGAGAGGGGAGCCACCGGCTCCCCTCTCTTTCACATCATGCAACACGGATTACTTTTTGACAGGATTATCCCAAATACCCTCTTCCAGCTGGGAGCGGATCTCGGGGTACTTGTTGGCATCAAAGGTAGGCACCTTGCCCAGCCTGAGCTGGTCGTTGTAATCCTTCGCCAGCTTGATGGCGACGCCGGAGAGCAGCAGGATGGCCACCAGGTTGACGATGGCCATCAGCCCCATGGAGACATCCGCCATCGCCCAGACAGTCGGCAACTCTCCTACCGAGCCGAACATCACCATCCCCAGCACAAACATCCGGAACAGCATCAGGCCGCCCTTGTGGTTGTGCTCGAGGAACACCAGGTTGGTCTCGGCATAGGAGTAGTTCGCAACGATGGAGGTGAAGGCGAAGAAGAAGATGGCCGCCGCAATGAAGATATTGCCGCCATGACCAATCTGGGAGGAGAGCGCACGCTGGGTCAGCTCCACCCCGGTCACACCGGAGCCCGGCTCAAACTGACCTGACATCAGGATGATAGCTGCGGTACAGGTGCAGATGATGATGGTGTCCATAAAGACCCCCAGCATCTGCACATAACCCTGTGAGGCCGGGTGCGGCGGATAGGGGGTGGCAGTGGCTGCTGCGTTGGGAGCCGAGCCCATGCCCGCCTCGTTGGAGAAGAGACCGCGCTTGATGCCGTTGATCATCGCCTGGGAGATGGCATAGCCGAGCGCTCCCGAACCCGCCTGTTCAATGCCGAAGGCGGATTTGAAGATCAGCATCATCACGTGGGGCAGCTCGCTGATGTTCATGGCCACGATGACCAACGCCAGCAGGATGTAGGCCAACGCCATAAAGGGCACCACCAGCTCGGCAAAACGGGCGATGCCGCGAATGCCGCCGAAGATGATGAGGCCGGAGAGCAGCACCAGCGCCAGACCGCTGACCCAGTCAGGAATACCGAAGGCCACCTTCATCGCCAGACTGATGGAGTTGGCCTGCACCGCGTTGAAGACCAGACCAAACGCCAGGATGAGGCAGAGCGAAAAGAGCACCCCCATCCAGCGCATGCCAAGCCCCTTCTCCATGTAGTAGGCAGGACCGCCACGGTAGTTGCCATCCTCATCCTTGACCTTGTAGAGCTGGGCCAGAGTGCTTTCGACGAAGGCGGTCGACATACCGATAAAGGCGATCAGCCACATCCAGAAGATGGCGCCGGGGCCACCCAGATAGATGGCGACGGCCACACCGGCCAGATTGCCGGTGCCGACCCGGGCTGCGAGGCTGGTGCAGAGTGCCTGGAAGGAGGAGATGCCGGCGTTGTCCGATTTGCGGCTGTTTTTCAGCACGGAGAACATGTGGCCGAAGTGGCGGATCTGGATAAAACCCAGGCGGAAGGTGAAGAAGATACCGACCCCGATGAGCAGGTAGATGAGCACGGCTCCCCACATCAGGTCGTTTAGCATCGCAATCAAGGTGTCCATAATTCTCTCGTTGTTATTCACATCCATGGCCAGTGCAAATCTGCGTACACAGGCCGCTTTCTGTCTGTTGTTTAATTATCGTGTCGCTAAAGGGGCGGAATCTAGCACAGCGGAAGAGCCCGGAATAGTGATCCCGATCACTCTGGACACAAAAAACGAACGGAAAACGCCACTAAAGCTCCATTTAAATCGCAAACTTTCAACAAATCCAATAATTTAATCAGACAAACGCGAATATAGCTCCATAGGAGTATTTTTCTGCCGGCCTATTTCCCTCCGTCAGAAACAGGCAAACGCTTGCATGAAACGGCTTTCAAGAGGGGATATTTCGCAAAACGTTTTCGCTGTAAGAAAATTTCAAGTATGCAACTCAAGAATTTATGTGATCGGCCACGCAAATATGAATATTGGCTAAAAAAAATGGCTTGGCCGCAAACCGGAAACACTCTGCCAAAAATACAAAAAAACCTTATTAATCAGTGGCTTTTTTGCATTAAAACGGAATATCTCAACAGCCTGAATATTTAACAGCCAAGTGCCCCTATTGCAGGAAGCACCACATAAGTATTAATTAGGCAGGCAATGACGATGGGTCATACCCGTCGCGCTTTTCTGAGCCTGAGGCATCAAGATCCTGTAATTTTATTTCAGAACCACCGTCTCAAGCCCGCAACCCAGGGATTACTCCCTCATTAAGAGATGACACTCGCTATGGCCGATAAATTAACCCAGCTGAAAGCCCTGACCACTGTTGTTGCCGACACCGGCGATATCGAAGCGATCAAACGCTATCAGCCCATCGATGCCACCACCAACCCCTCTCTGGTTCTGAAAGCCTCCGAGATCCCCGAGTACGCACCGCTGATCGAAGACGCCATCAAGTGGGCCAAATCCCAGAGCCAGGACAAGGCACAGCAAATCATCGACGCGGGCGACAAGCTGGCAGTCAACATCGGTCTGGAAGTGCTGAAGATCGTTCCGGGCCGTATCTCCACCGAAGTGGATGCCCGTCTCTCCTTCGATACCGACGCCAGCATCGCCAAGGCCCGCAAACTGATCCGTCTCTACAACGAAGCCGGTATCAGCAACGACCGCATCCTGATCAAACTGGCCTCCACCTGGGAAGGGATCCGTGCCGCCGAAGTGCTGGAGAAAGAGGGTATCCAGTGCAACCTGACCCTGCTGTTCTCCTTCGCCCAGGCCCGCGCCTGTGCCGAAGCCGGTGCCTTCCTGATCTCCCCGTTCGTGGGTCGCATCCTCGACTGGTACAAGGCCAAAAATGGCCGTGATTACACTGCCAGTGAAGATCCGGGCGTGGTCTCCGTTACCTCCATCTACAACTACTACAAGCAGCACGACTACCCGACTGTGGTCATGGGCGCCAGCTTCCGCAACACCGGCGAGATCCTGGAACTGGCTGGCTGCGACCGCCTGACCATTGGCCCGGCCCTGCTGGAAGAGTTGAGCAAGGCTGAAGGCGCCGTGGTACGCAAGCTGGACTACACCGGCGAGCGCAAAGCCAAACCGACCCCGATGACCGAGGCCGAATTCCGCTGGGAGCTGAACCAGGACGCCATGGCTCACGAGAAGCTTGGCGAAGGTATCCGCATGTTTGCCATCGACCAGGGCAAGCTGGAAACCATGCTGGCTGGTCGCCTGTAATCGATTAATTTTTCTACTAAAAACCGGGCTCCCTCAGGGGAGCCCGGTTTTTTTGTACCCGACTTTTAGCACGGTCATAGAGCTGTAACGAAAACGTTTTATTTTCAACCTCGTTATGTTATACGGATGGTGAAAACGATAAAAACCAAGGAGGGAGCCATGGAAATGTTCAACTTCGATTATGACGAGGTAGTTGAGCTCGGTTCACGTAGCCGCGGGACAACGGGAAAAAAACGCAAATGGCGCGAGATTGAGGCGTTGAAAGACAAACACCGCCTGCAGAAGGAGCTGCAATCAATCGATATCGCCTATGAAGGTCTGACCGACGAGATTGAGCTGTAATCGAGTCAATCTTGGTAAAAGCGCCCCGCTCACCCGGGGCGCTTTTTTGTTGCCTCCAACCAGCGCTCAGAAGCACACCTGGCAGCTTGTTAGGGGCCATAAAACAAAAGCCCCCGTATCGACGGGGGCTTGATGCAGAGCCAGCGGACTTAGCAGTAGCCGTAGCCCAGCAGACGCTGGTAACGCTGCTCCAGCAGCTGCTCGCTATCGAGCGGACGCAGGGCATCCAGATCCTGCTTGATGCGCGCCTTGAGGCTTTTGGCCATCTTGGCGACATCGCGGTGAGCGCCGCCAAGCGGCTCCTCAACGATGGAGTCGATGAGCTTGAGCTCTTTCAGACGCTGGGCAGTGATGCCCATCGCATCGGCCGCCACGGAGGCCTTGTCGGCACTCTTCCACAGAATGGAAGCACACCCTTCCGGCGAGATGACGGAGTAGGTGGAGTACTGCAGCATGTTGACGCGGTCACCCACACCGATAGCCAGTGCGCCACCGGAGCCGCCTTCACCGATCACGGTGCAGACTACCGGCACGGTCAGCCCGGCCATCACCTTCAGGTTGCGGGCAATCGCTTCGGACTGGCCACGCTCCTCGGCACCCACGCCCGGGTAGGCGCCCGGAGTGTCGATAAAGGTGATGATCGGCATCTTGAAGCGCTCGGCCATCTCCATCAGGCGCAGGGCCTTGCGGTACCCTTCCGGGCGCGGCATGCCGAAGTTGCGCTTGATCTTCTCCTTGGTCTCGCGACCCTTCTGGTGACCAATCACCATCACCGGCTCGCCGTCGAGACGGGCGATACCGCCCACGATGGCCTTGTCGTCGGCATAGGCGCGATCGCCAGCCAGCTCGTCAAAATCGGTGAAGATGTGCTCGAGGTAGTCGAGGGTGTAGGGGCGCTGGGGATGACGCGCCATCTGGGATACCTGCCAGGCACCCAGATCACCGAAGATCTTCTTGGTCAGCTCTTCGTTTTTCTTCTCCAGCCGATGGATCTCGTCTTTAAGATCCACGGCACGATTGCCTTCACTCACATGCTTGAGTTCATCAATCTGCGCCTGCAACTCGGCAATCGGCTGTTCAAAATCCAGAAAAAGACTCATAGGGCCTTAGAACCTCTAATCAAAAACCAACTCGACCCGCTCTCGCCCAAGCAGGACGCGCAAGTCATCTAACAGTTGATCGGTGGGCGTCACCCGCCACTCGGTACCGAGCGTCAATCGCACCCGGGAACCGGGGCGACGATAGTTTACCTGAACCGGACAGACTCCGGCACGGGCGGGCTCCAAAATCTCGCACAAACGCGGAAAAAAGCGATCATCGATACGCTGTTCATCAAGGGAGATGCGAATTGCTCTGGCAAAACGCTCCCTCGCATCGTTGATATCCAGTAATTCACGGGCCGACATTTTAAGGCCACCGGAGAAGTCATCAAAGCTGACCTGTCCAGAAACCACCAAAATACGGTCTTTTTGCATCAACTCTTCGTACTTTTCCAGCGCTTCGCTGAAAAGTGTCACATCCAGACGGCCGGAGCGGTCGTCCAAAGTGAAGATCCCCATCTTGTTGCCGCGCTTGGTCACCATGCTGCGGGCGGCAATCACCAGCCCTGCCGCCGTGGTTACCGTATCGCGGGAAGTAGGATGCAGGTCGCACAGGCGACCCGAGGTATAACGACGCAGTTCGCCGCTGTACTGGTTGATAGGGTGACCGGTGAGATAGAGCCCGAGGGTCTCGCGCTCCCCTTCCAGCCACACCTTGTCAGGCCAGTGCGGCACATTGGCGAACGCCTTCTTGACGTCGTCAATCTCCTCGGTGAGCACGCCGAACATGTCGACCTGCCCCACCGCCTGCGCCTTGGCGTGCTGCTCGGCGGCGCGCATCGCCTCCTCCAGGGTCGCCATCAGGGCGGCGCGGTGGGGGCCGAGCCGATCCATGGCGCCGGAGAGAATAAGCTTCTCCATCACCCGCTTGTTGAGCTTCTTGATGTCGACCCGGTTGCAGAAGTCGAACAGATCGCGGAACGGGCCGTCCCGATCCCGCGCGTCCAGAATCGCGTCGATGGGGCCTTCACCGACCCCTTTCACCGCGCCGATACCGTAGACGATGTGACCGTCTTCATTGACGCTGAAGCGATAGCGGCCGGTGTTCACGTCCGGCGGGATCACGGTCAGCCCCATCCGCTGGCACTCGTCCACCAGGGTCACGATCTTGTCGGTGTTGTCCATATCGGCGGTCATGACCGCCGCCATGAACTCGGCCGGGAAGTGGGTCTTGAGCCAGAGGGTCTGGTAGGAGACCAGCGCATAGGCAGCGGAGTGCGACTTGTTGAAGCCGTAGCCCGCAAACTTCTCCACCAGATCGAAGATCTTCATCGCCAGTTCGCCGTCGACGCCATTCTTGATGGCGCCCTCTTCGAAACCGGCCCGCTGCTTGGCCATCTCCTCGGGCTTTTTCTTACCCATCGCCCGGCGCAGCATGTCCGCGCCACCGAGCGTGTAGCCCGCCAGGGTCTGGGCAATCTGCATCACCTGCTCCTGATAGAGGATGATGCCGTAGGTGGGTTCCAGAATCGGTTTCAGGCTCTCGTGCTGCCACTTTTCGTCCGGATAGGAGATGGCTTCATTACCGTGTTTACGGTCGATGAAGTTATCCACCATGCCTGACTGGAGCGGGCCCGGACGGAACAGCGCCACCAGTGCGATCATGTCTTCGAAACAGTCGGGCTGCAGCCGCTTGATGAGGTCCTTCATACCGCGGGATTCAAGCTGGAATACCGCTGTGGTCTCGTAGCGCTGCAGCAGGTCGAACGAGCGCTTGTCATCAATGGGGATGGCGGCGATGTCGACCGGCGGCTTGCCCTCTTTGGCAAGACGCGGGTTAATCATGCCGAGCGCCCAGTCGATGATGGTGAGCGTTCGCAGACCCAGGAAGTCGAACTTCACCAGACCGGCGTATTCCACGTCGTTCTTGTCGAACTGGGTGACCGGGTGTGCCCCCTCGTCATCACAGTAGAGCGGTGCAAAGTCGGTGATCTTGGTGGGCGCGATCACCACGCCACCGGCGTGTTTACCGGCGTTGCGCACCACCCCCTCCAGCCGGCGAGCCATGTCGATGAGGTCTTTGACCTCCTCATCCTGCTCGTAGAGCTCGGGCAGCTTGGGCTCGGCCTCAAACGCCTTGGCGAGCGTCATGCCCGGATCCGGCGGGATCAGCTTGGAAATACGATCGACAAAGCCATAGGCGTGACCCAGTACACGGCCCACATCCCGCACCACCGCCTTGGCCGCCATGCTGCCGAAGGTGATGATCTGCGACACCGCCTCCCGACCATACATGTCGGAGACGTGCTCGATCACCTCGTCGCGCCGGTCCATACAGAAGTCGACGTCGAAGTCGGGCATGGATACCCGCTCCGGGTTCAAGAAACGTTCGAACAGCAGGTCAAATTCCAGCGGGTCGAGGTCGGTGATCTTGAGAGCGTAGGCCACCAGAGAACCCGCACCCGAACCCCGGCCCGGGCCAACGGGGATGCCGTTATCCTTGGACCACTGGATAAACTCCATCACGATGAGGAAGTAACCCGGGAAGCCCATCTGGTTGATCACTTTCAACTCGATGTCGAGACGCTCGTCATACTCGGGACGGCGCTCGGCCCGCACAGCCGGATCCGGAAACAGGAACTCGAGACGCTCCTCCAGACCCTCTTTCGATTTGGCCACCAGAAAATCTTCGGTGGTCATATCGCCGGTCGGGAAGTTGGGCAGGAAGTATTCGCCGAGACGCACCGTCACGTTGCAGCGCTTGGCGATCTCCACCGTGTTCTCCAGCGCTTCCGGGATGTCGGCAAACAGCTCGCACATCTCCTCCTGGCTGCGCAGATACTGCTGCGGGCTATAGCGACGGGGACGGCGCTTGTCCATCAGGGTATAGCCATCGTGGATGGCGACCCGGATCTCGTGGGCGTCGAAGTCATCGGCGTTGAGGAACACCACCTCGTTGGTCGCCACTACCGGCAGCGCGAACTCGGTGGCAATCGCCACCGCCATGTGCAGATAGACTTCCTCGTCGGAGCGGCCGGTGCGCAGCAGCTCGAGGTAATAGGCATCGGGGAAGTGGGTCTGATAGAAGGCGACGCACTGCTCGGTCATCTGGCGGTTGCCCTTGAGCAGGAACTTGCCAACATCCCCCTCGCGCCCGCCGGAGAGCACGATCACCCCCTTGGCGTGTTCGGCAAGCCAGGCCTTGTCGATGACCGGACGCCCCTGCACATGGCCGCGCTGATAACCGCGGGAGATGAGCAGAGTGATGTTCTGGTAGCCCTCGTTGTCCATGGCAAGCAGGGTGAGGCGGAACTGCTCGTCACCGAGCTCCTCGCTCTGCACCCAGAAGTCGGCCCCGACGATGGGTTTGATCCCCTTGCCGTGGGCGGCACCATAGAAGCGCACCAGACCGCACATGTTCATCTGGTCGGTCAGGGCAATCGCCGGCATATTATCGGCCGCGGCAGCTCCGACGATCGGGTTGATCTTCTGCAGTCCATCCACCATGGAGAAGTCGGTGTGGACTCGCAAATGGATAAAACGGGGGTCAGCCATCGTCATGCCCTCTCATTACGCAAGCAGAACCAGCCAAGGCAGAAATCGTTCAGACAGATCCGCATGGATTATTCGAGCCCCAGTGCGCGGCGCACCGGCTTGAAGCTTTTGCGATATTCGGGCAGCGGGCCGCGCTCGGCCAGAATGGCGAGGTGCTCCGCAGTCGGATAACCCTTGTGGCGGACAAAACCGTACTCGGGATGACGGCTGTCCAGCTCGGTCATCTCCGTATCACGGGTCACCTTGGCGAGGATCGAGGCGGCGCTGATGGCGGCCACCAGACTATCGCCCTTGACCACGGCGCGCGCCTCCATCGGCAGAGCCGGGCAGCGGTTGCCATCGATAAAGACCAGCTCGGGCGTCACCTTCAGCCCCGCCACGGCACGCTGCATCGCCAGCATGGTGGCGTGCAGGATGTTGAGCTCGTCGATCTCCTCCGGTGTGGCCCGGCCGATGGCGAAGGCCAGCGCCTTCTCCCTGATCTCGTCAAACAGGGCGAGGCGCTTCTTCTCGGAGAGTTTTTTGGAGTCCGCCAACCCCGCAATCGGATTGGCCGGGTCGAGAATGACCGCGGCAGTGACCACATCCCCCACCAGGGGGCCACGGCCCACTTCGTCCACACCGGCAACCAGCTTGTCGTCAGGAATATCGATCATCATCTTGTAGCCTTGAATCAAAACAGGCCCCGCAGGGCCTGACGTCGCGTTGGCACAGCCCCTGCGGCCGCCCGGGCACTATCTGCCGAGCAGCTCTGCTACCGCCTCGGCAGCCTGCAGATCGGCGTTGCAGCGAATGAGTTGATGGAGCTCGGTGAAAGTGTTGACCAGCGCACTGTTGTCGTGCTCGAAATACTTGCTCACCTCTTCCACCAGATTCTCCGGGGTGCATTCGTGCTGGATCAACTCCGGCACCAGCATGCGACCGGCGAGCAGGTTGGGCAGGGAGACAAATTCGGTCTTCACCAGCCGCTGGGCCAGCCAGTAGCTGAACGGCTTGAGCTTGTAGCCCACCACCATCGGCTTTTTCACCAGCATGGCTTCGAGCGCCGCCGTGCCGGAAGCCAGCATCACCACGTCGGCGGCGATCATCGCCTCGCGGCCCTGGCCATCGAGCAGCACCATATCGAGCGTGGGGGCCAGCTCGGCCTTGATGGCCATAAACTGCTCACGGCGTTTTTCGTTGACCAGCGGCACGATAAAACCGAGATCCGGATAGCGCACGGTCAGGTGCTTGCACGCCTCGAGAAACAGGGGGGACATAAAGCCCACTTCTGCGGTGCGACTACCCGGCAGCACCGCCAGCCAGCGGCGATTGGCATCAATGCCCAGCTTGCGGCGCACCGCAGCCTGATCCGGCACCAGCGCAATGTCATCCGCCATGGTGTGGCCGACAAAACGGCAAGGGGCCTCGAAACGGTCGTAGAAAGCTTTCTCGAACGGCAGGAAGGCGAGCACCATGTCGGTGGCGGCCTTGATCTTGTGAATGCGGTTCTGACGCCATGCCCACACCGAGGGACTGACATAGTGAACCGTCTTGATACCGGCGCGGCGCAGTTTCAGCTCCACCCCGATATTGAAATCCGGTGCATCCACGCCGATGAAGATATCGGGCGGATTGGCAATAAAGTGGCGCAGCAGTTCGCGACGAACCTTGAGGATGCGCGGCAGACGCCCCAGCACCTCGGTGATCCCCATGACGGAGAGCTCTTCCATCTCGAACAGGGCCTTGACGCCGAGGGCCTGCATGCGCGGCCCGGCGATCCCTTCAAACTGCGCGTCCGGGTAGCGGACTTGCAGCTCGCGCACCAGACCGGCAGCCAGAATATCGCCGGAGACCTCTCCGGCGACGATACCGATACGAACCGGATCAGGCACGGATGATCCCGCGCTCGTTGTCTTTGAGGAAGTCCACATAGAGCTGGACGGCCGGTTCGGTTTGCGCCATCTCGATCAGCACCGGCAGCACCTCTTCGATGGTCTTGCCGGAGCGGAAGATCTCTTTGTAGGCACGCTTGACGGCAGAGATGGCCTCCGCGCTGAAACCGCGGCGACGCAGACCTTCGGAGTTGACTCCGAACGGCTTGGCGTAGTTGCCGGCGGCCATCACGTAGGGCGGCACATCCTTGTTCAGGGCGGCGCAGCCACCGACGAAGGCGTGGGAGCCAACGCGGCCGAACTGGTGAATGGCAGAGAGACCACCGAAGATCACGAAATCGCCGATCACCACGTGGCCCGCCAGGGTCGCGTTGTTGGCGAAAATGCAGTTGTCACCGATGATGCAGTCGTGGGCAACGTGAACGTTGACCATGAACAGGTTACCGCTACCCACCTTGGTCAGGCTCTGATCCTGAATGGTGCCACGGTGTACAGTGCAGTTCTCGCGAAAGACGTTGTTGTCGCCAATCTCGAGGAAGGTGCGTTCGCCGGCGTACTTCTTGTCCTGGCAATCCTCACCGATGGAGGTGTGCTGGAAGATCTTGTTGCCACGACCAATCTTGGTCGGCCCCTTGATCACCACGTGGGAGCCCACCCAGGTATTGTCGCCGATTTCTACCTCGGCGCCGATGACAGAAAAGGGGCCGATTTCAACCCCTTTACCGATCACGGCAGACTCATGGACGATAGCAGTATCGTGAATGGTGGCAGTCTGGTCGATCACGTGTGTTAAACCTCGCGTTTGGCGCACATCAGCTCGGCGGTACAGACCACTTCACCGTCGACGGTGGCGACACCGGTGAACTTGGCAATACCGCGACGCTCTTTCAGGAACTCCACATCGAGCACCAGCTGGTCACCGGGGCCGACCGGACGCTTGAAGCGAGCGTTGTCGATTGAGGCAAAGTAATAGAGTTCATTGGGGGACGGCTTGCCCACCATGGTAAAGGCCAGGATACCGGTGGCCTGCGCCATCGCTTCCAGGATCAGTACGCCCGGAAACACCGGCTTGGCCGGAAAGTGCCCCTGGAAGATCGGCTCGTTGAAGGAGACGTTCTTGATGGCGCGCAGGGTTTTGCGCTCATCGCTGATCTCGTAGTCGTCTACACGATCCACCATCAGAAACGGATAACGGTGGGGCAGCAGATCCATGATTTCCTGGATGCCCAGGCTCTTCTTTTCAGTAGTCAAAACAGTACCCTATACCAATCGTGATTATTCTTGATCCAGCTTCTTCTCAAGCTTGCTTAACCGCTTGTGCATCTCTTCGATACGCATCACCCGGGCGGCGGTCTTGCGCCACTCTTTATTAGTTTGCAGAGGGATGCCGGAAGAGTAGACACCGGGCTCGGTAATGGGTCGCATCACCATGGCCATACCGGTGACGGTGGCCTGGTCGCAGATCTCCATATGCCCGTTAAAGACGGAAGCGCCGCCAATGATACAGTATTTGCCGACCTTGAGACTACCTGCCATCACGGTGGAGCCCGCCACGGCGGTGCCGTAGCCGATCTCGACGTTGTGGGCGATCTGGCACTGGTTGTCGATGATGACGTTGTCAGCGATGCGGGTATCTTCCAGCGCACCGCGGTCGATGGTGGTGCAAGCACCGATCTCGACCCGGTTGCCAATGGTCACGCCGCCGAGCTGGGGGATCTTGATCCACTCGCCACGCTCGTTGGCATAACCGAAACCATCGGCACCGATCACTGTACCGGATTGAACCAGACAGTCGGTACCCATGGTCACATTGTGATAGAGGGTGACGTTGGCCCACAGCCGAGAGCGAGCTCCCAGCCGGGTATTCTTGCCAACGAAACAACCCGGGCCAATGCGGACATCGTCACCCAGCACAACGCCGGATTCGATCACTGCATTGGCACCGATGGCCACTCTCTCGCCCAGCTGGACGTCGGCCGCGATGACGGCACTCGGATGGATATCCATGGCCGGCTGCGGGGTGGTGTCCAGCAGTTGGGCTACCCGGGCAAAACCCACGTAGGGATCCTTGAGCACCAGCGCATTGGTGGGACAGAAAGGGAGATCCGCCTCTGTAATAAGCACGGCAGTCGCCTTGCTCTGCTCCAGATAAGAGCGGTACTTCTTGTTGGACAGGAAGGTAATCTCACCCTCCCCGGCCTTTTCCAGTGTCGCTACCTTGCGGATTTCCAGGGTTCCGTCGCCATGGACCTGGGCCCCCAGTTGCTGGGCCAGCTGTGCGAGAGTAAATGCCATCAATTAGTTGCTCTTGCTTACCTGAGAAATAACCTGGCCGGAGATGTCCAGCTTGCTGGCGGCATACGGGGCGGCGTTACGCTCCAGCACCAGATCGTAACCATTGCTCTTGGCGATGGAGTCGATGGCAGCTTGCACCTTGGTCAGGATCTTGTTGCGCTCTTCAGACTGACGACGGCCGTTGTCCTGCTCGAATGCCTGACGCTTCTGGTTGAACTCCATCTGCAGCTTGGCCAGCTTCTCCTGGCTCTGCTTCTTCTGCTCGGCGCTCATGAAGGCTTCATCCTTGCGGAACTTCTCGACCAGCTTCTGGCCTTCCTGTTCCAGCTTCTGCAGCTCGCGCATGCGCGGCTCGAATTCGCCTTTCAGCTTGGCGGCAACGGCTTCACGCTGGGGCAGCTTTTGGAAAACTTCGCCCATATCGACCACGGCAATCTTGGTCTCAGCGAAGGCAGAACCCATGCCGGCAGCCATCAGTGCAAAGCTCAAACCAGCTACTTTCAACGCTTTATTCACACTTACTCCTTGTTCCCTCATGGCGAGGGCTACCTGATTTACCCGATTATGCAAGCGGCATTGACACCGTCTTGTTACCTGGTGAGGCACGCAAGCTGCGCGTCCCATCATTGAATCCCCCCACCGCATGGGTGGGGGTGAAACACTCATCAGAAGGTACGGCCGATGTTGAACGAGAAGAACTCGGTACGGTCACCCTCATATTTCTTGATCGGCTTGGCCAGTGCGAATACCAGCGGGCCCATGGGCGAGAGCCACTGCAGGGAGACACCGGCAGAGACCCGGATGTTGCCCGGGCTGGAGTAGTCCTGGCTCAAGTAGTTGCAATCTGCCCCGGCGGAGCAGGGGTAGGCTCCATTGGCAAAATCGGTGCTCCAGACAGTACCGGCATCGATAAAGGCGGTAGAGCGGATCTGCGGACGGTAGGTCTCGGAGACGAACGGAGTCGGGAAGACCAGTTCGAACGAGGCCACAGCCAGCGCGTTGCCACCGACCGAGGTGTCGGAACCTTCGTACAAGCAAGAACCGTCAGCATTTGTCTGACAGGTCGGACTTTGTCCAGCAACAGTTGGCTTGTTATAGACCTTGTAGATCGCCTTGGGACCAATGGTATTGCTCTTGAAGCCACGCACCGTATCGAAACCACCAGCGTAGTAGTTTTCGAAGAAGGGGAGCATGGAGTCATTGCCATAGCCATTGCCGTAGGAGACGCGCCCCTTACCGATCATTACCCAGTTGTGATCCGCATCGAGCGGGAAGTAGTGGGCATCTTCGGCGGAGAGCTTGTAGTACTGCAGCTCCATGCCCGGCACAGTCACCTTGGCGTTGACCCGCTGGCGATCACCGGCAGTCGGGAACATCCCCTTGTTGAGGGTGGAGCGGGTCCAGCCTGCAGTCAGGTCGACAGTCACGAAGTCGAGGTTGGAGCCATCCTGCGAATAGAGGTTCCAGAACTGATCCATCTGCACCGACTGGCGATTGTCGTTCCATTGATCCCAGCAGTAGGTGTTGCCATTGGTATCCGGGTTGTCTTTCAGACACTCCTGATAGTTCTGGGCATTAAATGACGGACGGCTCAGCTTGGTGCTTTCAACACCGGTACTGAAGTCGAGACGGTTGAACTCGTTGACCGGGAAGCCGCTTGAGAGACGGAAACCGATGGTTTCGTTTTCGTAATCAACGATATCCGCATCATCGGCGCGGAACTGGTTGTAGTAGACCCGGCCACCCAGGCTGACGCCATCGACGGTGAAGTAGGGGTCGTTATAGCTCAGATCAACGTTCTTGGAGTAGTCGTTGGTACTGGCGTTGATGGCAACCCGCTTGCCGGTTCCCATGAAGTTGTCCTGGGAGATACCGGCCTGCAGACTCAGGCCCGATTCGGTACCGTAACCCACACCCGCGTTGATGGAGCCGGCTGGCTGCTCTTTGACCTTGAAGTCGAGATCGACCAGATCCTCGTTGCCCGGTACCCGCTTGGTATCCACTTCCACGCTCTCGAAGTAACCCAGGCGGTTGAGGCGGCTCTTGGACTGCTCGATGTTGTCGGAGGAGAGCCAGGTGCCCTCCATCTGGCGCATCTCGCGGCGCAGCACCTGATCTTCGGTGGTGGCGTTGCCGGTGAAGTTGATGTTGCGCACGTAGACGCGCGGACCCGGCTCAACGTTGACGATGAGCTCGACTTCCTTGGTCTTGTCGTTGATCTGCGGGAAAGTGACCACTTTCGGATAGGCGTAACCATAACGACCGAGGAACTTGGAGAGCACCTCTTCAGTGTGGGTAACCTGGCTCGCAGAGTAGGTGCTGCCCGCTTCGATCGGGATCAGCCCCTTCATCTCGCCGCCGCGGTCGATCAGGTCGCCCTTGAGCTGGACGCCGGAGACCTTGTACTGATCCCCTTCCTTGATGTTGAGGGTGACGTAGACGCCCTTCTTGTCCGGGGTCATGGAGACCTGAGTGGACTCCTGCTGGAAGCGGATATAACCGCGGTCCATGTAGTAGGAGCGCAGGGTTTCGATATCACCGGCCAGCTTCTGCTTCTGATAGCGCTGATCCGCGGTGAAGTTCCACCAGGGCACCTCGTCACGCAGGGAGAGCTGGGCGATCAGCTTGTCTTCCGGGAAGACGCTGTTGCCGACGATGTTGATCTGCTGGATCTTGGCGGCCTGACCTTCGACGAAGGTGAACTTCAGGTCGACCCGGTTGCGCGGCAGCGGAGTGACAATGGCTTTGACCTTGGCGGAGTACTTGCCCACGCCATAGTAGAAATCTTCCAGCCCTTTCTCGAGGGAGGTAAGCACGGTGCGATCCAGCGGGTCGCCGACACGGATGCCGGAGGACTCCAGACTCTGGGTCAGCTGCTCCTCTTTGATATCCTTATTGCCGGAGAACTCGATGCTGGAGATGGTCGGACGCTCCTTGACCATAACCTGCAGCACCTGACCATCGCGATAGACCTTCACATCCTCGAAGTTGCCCGAGGAGTAGAGCTTCTTGATGGCATTCGCCAATGCGACGGAGTCGACAGAGTCGCCAACCCGGATCGGCAGGTTCAACAGTGCCGCACCCAGGGTCACCCGTTGCAAACCTTCGACCTGGATATCTTGCACCACAAAAGAGGCAGGGGCCGCCTGGGCCAGGAAACTGGCGCCCAGCAGGCAACTCAACACCAATGCTTTTTTAACAGCCATTTTGTTCTTATGTGTCCTTGTTGATGCTCTGGCCTCAGAGGCGAGCGAAATCGTTAAACAGCGCAATGCCCATCAATAACATCAGAATGGCGGCACCGATCCTGAAACCCACTTCCTGAATTCTCTCCGACACCGGTTTGCCAGTGACCGCTTCGATAAGGAAATAGACCAGATGGCCACCATCGAGCACCGGCAGGGGGAACAGGTTGATGATCCCCAGGTTGACGCTGATCAGCGCCAGAAAACTGAGAAAATAGACCAAACCGTAGTCGGCACTGCTGCCCGCCCCCTTGGCAATAGAGATGGGGCCGCTCAGGTTATCCAGCGACACTATGCCAGCAACCAGCTTGCCGATCATGTCAAAGGTGAGCGTGATCAGGCTCCAGGTCTTCTGGGCTCCCTGCCACAGGGCCTGCAAAGGGCCATACTGTAACAGAATTCGGTATTCATCCGGTAATGGAACCAGTTGCGGCGAGAGGCCGACAAAACCAACCAGTTTGCCCTGCACCTTTCTGGTATCCGGGGTCAGGGTCACATCAAGGTCGCGGTTGTTGCGCTCGACCACTACCTGCAGCGGCGCACCCGGTGCGTGCTGTACCAGTTCGACGAACTGGGCCCACTCGGTGATCTCCTGTTCACCGACCCGCTTGATGCGATCGCCAACCTGCAAACCCGCCTTTTCACTGGCACTCTTGGCTACCACGGCCGACACCACTGGCAATACCTTGCCACCAAGGGGCACGATCCCCAAGCTGCCGATCGGGGATTCCCGGTCCGGATCAAACTTCCAGCTATCCAGCGACAGATTCTTGTCGGTGGCATAGCTGGTCTGGGGGGCTTTCACCTTGAGGGTGACCGACTGATCGCCCAGATGGCTCAGCAGGGCATAAGTAACGCTCTCCCAGTCGCCGGTCTGCTCATCACCGACCCCGACAATCTCCATGCCTGGCAGGATGCCCGCCTCGGCCACGATGGAAGCAGGGCGCACCTCGCCAATCACCGGTTTTACCGCCGGCACGCCGATCATGAACATCAGCCAGAGGGCAAACAGGGCAAAAACGAAGTTGGCCATGGGGCCAGCCGCAACGATGGCCATCCGGGCCCATACCGATTTGTGGTTGAAGGCATACTGCTCGTCACCGGGTTTGAGCTCATCCACCCGGCCATCAAGCATCTTGACGTAGCCACCCAGCGGGATCAGGGCCAGCACGTATTCGGTGCCGTCCTTGCCAAGGCGACGCCAGATCGCCTTGCCAAAACCGATGGAAAAACGCTCAACCTTTACCCCGCAACGGCGGGCAACCCAGAAGTGGCCAAACTCGTGCACCGCGACCAGCAGGCCAAGGGCAACGACAAAAGCGCCGATATTCCACAACACACCGCCCATCAGCCAAGCTCCTCAATCAGGTGGCGAGCGCGAGCACGCGCAACGCCATCTAGGGCAAACAGATCGTCGAGGGAGCTCACGGCACTGCTCTCCAGCGCCAGCATAACCGCCTCGTTGATCCGGGCAATATCCATAAAGCCAATCCGCTCGGCCAGGAAGGCGGCAACCGCCTCTTCATTGGCCGCATTGAGCGCAGTGGTCGCAGCCTGTCCCTTGTGGCAGGCATTGATGGCCAGCGCCAGGCAGGGATAGCGATCGTAATCAGGCCGGATAAAGCTGAACTCTCCGACACTGAAGAAATCCAAAGGTTCCACGCTGGAAGGGATGCGATTGGGATAGGCCAGCGCGTGGGCGATAGGAGTGCACATATCGGGATTGCCGAGCTGGGCCAGCACGGAACCATCCTTGTACTGCACCATGGAGTGGATCACCGACTGCGGGTGGATCACCACCTGGATCTGCTCCGGCGCCGCATTGAACAGCCAGCGCGCCTCGATATACTCCAGCCCCTTGTTCATCATGGTGGCGGAGTCGACCGAGATCTTGGCCCCCATCGACCAGTTGGGGTGAGCGATCGCTTGCGCCGGCGTGACATGGGCCAGCTCGTCGACCTCGGTATAACGGAACGGGCCACCGGAACCGGTCAGCAGGATCTTGCTGATCCCCGCCGCCGCCAGATCGCAGAAACCGGGTTGGCGCTGCACGTCGGTCGGCAGGCACTGGAAGATGGCGTTATGTTCGCTGTCGATGGGCAGCAACTCGGCACCATGCTCACGCACGGCCTCCATGAAGAAGGCACCGGACATCACCAACGCCTCCTTGTTGGCCAGCAGAATGCGCTTGCCGGCACGTACCGCAGCCATGGTGGGCGCGAGTCCGGCAGCACCGACGATGGCCGCCATCACGCTGTGAGCATCGGGGTGAGCAGCTACGTCGCACAGGGCGGCGGCACCAGACATGACCCGGGTCGCACTGCCGTGCGCTTGCAGACGGGCAGCCAGCTCACGGGCTGCCTCCTCATCGACCATCACGGCAAAACGGGGGGAGAATTCGAGACAATCCCGCAACATGGCATCCACGTTGCGGGCGGCGGTCAACGCCAATACTTGCCAACTGCCCGGGTTATGGCGCAGCACTTTCAAGGTACTCTGACCGATGGAGCCGGAGGCCCCCAGAATAACCAGTGACTTGTGCATCAAAACTCCTGACTGAGTAGCAGATAACTGAGCAGAAACACCGGCAGGGCGGCGGTCAGGCTGTCGATCCGGTCGAGAATGCCGCCATGGCCCGGCAGCAGGGAACCTGAATCCTTGATGCCGGCTTCACGCTTGAACATGCTCTCGGTCAGATCGCCTAACACCGAGGCGAGCACCGCCAGCAGCGAGCAGAACAGCACGATCCCCATCTTGGCGGGCACGAAGCCCATGAACCAGGTCACCCCCACCGCCAGCAGGCTGGCAGTAAAGAGGCCGCCACACATCCCTTCGATGGTTTTCCCCGGGCTCACGGCCGGTGCCAGCTTGTGTTTGCCGAACGCCTTGCCGAAAAAATACGCGCCAGAATCTGCCGCCCAGACCAGTCCCATGACGAACAGCAGGATCCAGGCCCCCATCATGGGGTCGTGATAGAAGTTGTAACCACGGATAGCCACCAGCGACCAGAAGAAGGGAACCAGAGTCACCAGACCAAACAGGGACTTGAGCCAGACCGACTCTTTCCACAGCTTGGCGCTTTGGGGATAACGCAGCACCAGCAGCAAGCCGAGCAGCCACCAGCTGACGGCAGTCCAGAGTACGCCCATCACCAGCGGGTGCAGATGGGGAGTCCAGAGCTGCTCCACCGGCAGCCAGAACAGGCTGGCCCCGAGCAGCAGGCAGAATACGATGGGTAACCATTGTTGCGGGGCGGCAGAGACAAAGCCGCTCCATTCACGGCTGGCCAGCAAAAAGACCAGCGCAGCCAACAGGGCAAAAAACTTCAATGGCAGAAAGAAAAGCGCCCCTAATACCAGGGGGATCAACATCAAAGCAGTAATAATTCGTTGTTTTAGCAAAAGAAACCTCTCTCTTGGGAGCGGGGTTTAGCCGATCTGCTGCTCGGCGATCAATTCCCGGATCTGTTCACCCGTGCAACCGAAGCGGCGTTCGCGGGCAACAAAGGAGGCAACGGCCTCACTGAACTCGGCCTCGTTGAAATCGGGCCACAACACCGGGGTAAAGTAGAGCTCGGCATAGGCGAGCTGCCATAAAACAAAATTGCTGATGCGATGGTCACCACCGGTACGGATCAGAAGATCCACCGGGGGCAGATCGGCCATGCACACCTCGCGGCCAAGCATGGACTCATCAATCTGGTCGGCCGACAATTCACCGGCCGCAACGGCAGTGGCCAGCTTGCGGGCCGCCTGGGCGATATCCCACTGGCCGCCATAGTTGGCCGCAATGTTCAGGGTCAAACCCTTGTTGTTGGCGGTCAGTGCTTCCGCCTTGGCGATCTTGGCCTGCAGCCGCTCGCTGAAGCGGGCGGTATCGCCGATCACCTTGAGCCGGATGCCGTTGCTGTGAAGCTTGCTCACCTCACGGCCCAGCACGGTAATGAAGAGCTCCATCAAGGCACTGACCTCCCCTTCCGGGCGACGCCAGTTCTCGCTGGAGAAGGCGAACAGGGTCAATGCTTCGATCTTGGCCCGGGCGGCAAAAGTCACCGCCTCACGCACCGACTTGACGCCAGCCTTGTGCCCATAGACCCGCATCTTGCCACGGTTCTGGGCCCAGCGGCCGTTACCATCCATGATGATGGCGACGTGACGGGGCAAAGAGGTGTTGGCGCAATCACCCAACGCAGCCAAAAGCGACATGGTTTTCTCCCACAAAGACAAAAGCGCCGTGCAGGGGCACTACACGGCGCTCGTAATATACCTTTCAGGCGCTTAGATTTCCATTAGCTCCTTCTCCTTTGCAGCAAGGGCCTCATCGACCATCTTGATGAAGGAGTCGGTCAGTTTCTGGATCTCTTCCTGAGCGCGACGGTCGTCGTCTTCGGAGATCTCTTTGTCCTTCAGCAACGCTTTCAGATCGGCGTTGGCATCGCGACGGATGTTGCGCACGGCGACACGGGCGTTTTCCGCTTCACCACGAACAACCTTGGTCAGGTCGCGGCGACGCTCTTCGGTCAGCGGCGGCAGCGGCACACGCAGGCTCTGGCCGTTGCTGGAGGGGTTCAGGCCCAGATCGGAAGTCAGGATCGCTTTCTCTACCGCCTGGATCATGGAGCGGTCAAACACGGAGATGGAGAGGGTGCGAGAGTCTTCGGCTACCACGTTGGCCAGCTGCTTCAGCGGAGTGGCCGCACCGTAGTACTCAACCTGGATACCGTCGAGCAGGCTCGGGTGAGCACGGCCGGTACGGATCTTGGACATCTGGGTCTTGAGTGACTCGACACTCTTGCCCATGCGCTCCTTGGCGTCGTTTTTAATCTCGTTGATCACAGCGGTTTTCCTTTTGGCGAACGAGCCGCCGCGCGGCTCGCATCTATCTTATTTGCTGACGTGATGGATCAGGGTACCTTCCGGCTCACCCATGATAACCCGGCGCAGGGCACCCGGTTTGTTCATGTTGAACACGCGGATCGGCAGATCATGGTCACGTGCCAGAGTAAAGGCAGCAAGATCCATCACCTTGAGCTCTTTTTCAAGAACTTCATCATAACTCAATTCATGGTACAGCACGGCATCCGGATTCTTGACCGGATCCTCGTTGTATACACCATCGACCTTGGTGGCTTTCAGCACCACGTCGGCTTCGATTTCGATCCCGCGCAGACAGGCCGCAGAATCGGTAGTAAAGAAGGGGTTGCCAGTACCGGCAGAGAAGATCACCACTTTGCCTGCACGCAGCTGGCTGATGGCTTCGGCCCAGACGTAGGAGTCACAGATCCCCTGCAGGGAGATGGCAGACATCAGACGGGCATTCACATAAGCACGATGCAGGGCATCACGCATGGCCAGACCGTTCATCACGGTTGCCAGCATACCCATGTGGTCGCCCACCACGCGGTTCATGCCCGCTTTGGCAAGACCGGCACCACGGAACAGGTTGCCGCCACCGATGACCAGACCGACCTGAACACCCAACTCAACCAGCTCCTTGATCTCTTGGGCCATCCGATCCAGCACCGCCGGATCAATGCCGAAACCCTCGGCGCCTTGCAGGGCTTCACCACTCAACTTCAGAAGAACACGTCTGTATGCAGGTTTGGGATTGGTACTCATGTCACTGATTCCTGGTCATATAAAGACCGCGACATAAGTCGCGGTCTGGGGAAACGGAAAAACCGGTTCGATTAGGCCTTCTGAGCGGCCGCGATTTGAGCTGCAACTTCAGCAGCGAAATCGGTCTCTTGCTTCTCGATGCCTTCGCCCACTTCGAAACGGGTGAAGGAGACAACGTCAGCGCCTTCTTTCTTCAGCAGCTCGGCAACGGTCATGGAAGGATCTTTCACGAACGGCTGACCAGTCAGGGAAACCTCACCGGTGAACTTCTTCATGCGGCCTTCAACCATCTTCTCGGCGATCTCTTTCGGCTTGCCGGAGTTGATGGCGATGTCGATCTGGATTTCGCGCTCTTTGGCAACGACGTCAGCGGAAACATCTTCCGGCTTGACGAACTGCGGGCTGTTGGCAGCTACGTGCATGGCCAGATCTTTGGCCAGCTCGTCGGTACCGCCAGTCAGCTTGGTGATAACACCGATGCGGGAACCGTGAACGTAGGTACCCAGGTTGTCACCTTCAACCAGCATCACGCGACGCAGGTTCATGTTCTCACCGATCTTGGCGATCAGGTTGGTGATGGTCAGCTCTACAGACTCACCGTTGCCGAAGTCAGCGGCTTTCAGCGCGTCAACGTCAGCAATTTTCTGGGTAGCAGCGATCTCGACGATCTTCTGACCCATGGCCAGGAAACCAGCATCCTTGGAAACGAAGTCAGTCTCGCAGTTCAGCTCGATCATGACGGCAACGTTGCCTTCGGTACGGGCGAAGATCACACCTTCAGCGGCGATACGGCCAGCTTTCTTGGCGGCTTTGGCCTGACCGGATTTACGCATGTTCTCGATGGCCAGCTCGATATCGCCGTTGGCCTCTTCCAGTGCTTTTTTGCAATCCATCATGCCAGCGGCGGTGCGCTCGCGCAGTTCTTTTACCAGGGCGGCAGAAATGTTTGCCATGTCCAGTATCCTCGGTCTTGAATTGACAAGAAACAGGGGCCACAAGGGCCCCTGCTAACCAATTACATCAGCTTGGTTAATAAGGGCTTTGCAGTCCTTATCAATTACTCAGCTTCAACGAAGCCATCTTGTTCAGCTTGAACAACGATGTCCTGAGCGCGAGCTTCCAGTACGGTGTCAGCAGCAGCATTCAGGTACAGCTGAACAGCACGGATAGCGTCGTCGTTACCCGGGATGACGTAATCAACGCCGTCCGGGTTGGAGTTGGTATCAACGATGGAAACTACCGGGATACCCAGGTTGTTGGCTTCTTTGATAGCGATGTGCTCGTGGTCGGCATCGACAACGAACAGAACGTCAGGCAGGCCGCCCATGTTCTTGATACCACCCAGGCTCTTCTCCAGCTTTTCCATTTCGCGAGTACGCATCAGCGCCTCTTTCTTGGTCAGCTTGTCGAAGGTACCGTCTTGGCTCTGGGTTTCCAGATCTTTCAGGCGCTTGATGGACTGACGAACGGTTTTCCAGTTGGTCAGCATGCCGCCCAGCCAGCGGTGGTTAACATAGAACTGGTCGCAACGCTCAGCGGCTTCTTTTACGGCTTCAGACGCGGCACGCTTGGTACCTACGAACAGTACCTTGCCTTTCTTGGCAGCTACGGAGCTGATGAAGTTCATGGCATCGTCAAACATCGGAACGGTTTTTTCCAGGTTGATGATGTGAACTTTGCTGCGAGCACCGAAGATGTAGGATTTCATTTTCGGGTTCCAGTAACGAGTCTGGTGACCGAAGTGAACGCCGGCTTGCAGCATGTCGCGCATAGAAACTTTAGCCATTTTATACCTCTATTGGGGTTAGGCCTCCACACATCCCATATAACCGACCCGTTAAGGCACCCCGGCATATGTGTCGATGTGTGTGTGTTGTTTAAGTAAGGGTGATGAAATCGGGACGCAAGTTCCCCATTCCGGCGCGCTTTATATCATAACTTTGGCCACGACACCACCGGAGCGAGGCTAAACGACTGCTAAATATGGATCCCGTCAACGGAGGTTGCGACTGCCATTTGACGTTGTGATGACAATCACACTGGAAGTACGAAGGGGTTGCGGATAAAATTTTGGCCTGATTGCAAACGCATCTATTTTTCATTACCTGTCCAGCCTGCCCTCGCAGGCCCGGTGGCAGGCCGCAAGAGAGATCCCATGTCCATTAAAATCAAGACACCGGAAGAGATTGAAAAGATGCGCGTTGCCGGCCAATTGGCCGCCGATGTGCTGGTCATGATTGCGCCCCATGTCAAAGCAGGCGTCACCACTGACGAACTGAACACCCTTTGCCACAACTACATCGTTGATGTGCAGCAGGCCATCCCGGCTCCGCTCAACTACCATGGCTTCCCCAAATCCATCTGTACCTCGGTGAACGATGTGATCTGCCACGGCATCCCGAACCACAAGAAGCTGCGTGATGGCGACATCATCAACCTCGATATCACCGTCATCAAGGATGGCTACCACGGCGACACCTCCGCCATGTTCATCGTGGGCGAGACCACCCCGCTGCGTCGTCAGCTCTGCAAGGTTGCGCAAGAGAGCCTCTACGCCGCTATCAAGAAGGTGCGCCCGGGTGCCTGCATCACCGAAATTGGCGCTGTTATCCAGCCCATCGTCGAGAAGGCAGGCTTCTCCGTGGTACGCGACTACTGTGGCCACGGCATCGGTGCCGAGTTCCACGAAGAGCCGCAGATCCTCCACTACCGCAACGGCGGTAAGCTGGAGCTGAAAGCGGGCATGTGCTTCACCATCGAGCCCATGGTCAACAGCAAGAAGTACCACTGCAAGGTCAATCCGAAGGATGGCTGGACCGTCACCACCAAGGATGGCGGCGACTCAGCCCAGTGGGAACACACCCTGCTGGTGACCGAGGATGGCTGCGAAGTGCTGACCCTGCGTCCCGACGACACTATCGACCGCTTCATCAAACACAGCTAACATCGAACCCCGGCCCTTTAGCGAAAAGCGCCGGGGTTTTTACTGCCCGTTTCAGCCATATGCCTGCCACTTGTGTGTGAGATGCCATGGACGCCAGCCTGCTTTCCCCCCACCTGTTACCCGACGACCAGCTCACCCGCGACAACTGCAAAGAGTACCTGAGCCGCTTTCTCGGCTGGCTGCACGCCCGCTTCGATGCCGGTGACAACATCATCGAGCTGGTTGCCACCCGCTCCGAATATATGGATCAACTGCTCTGCCGCCTCTGGCAGAAGTTTGGCTTCGACAAGAGCGACCTCACCCTGATCGCGGTGGGGGGTTATGGCCGAGGCGAGCTGCACCCCCACTCCGATATCGACCTGCTGATCCTCTATGACGGCGACGAGCTGGACGAAGTGCTGGGGCTGCGCATCGGCGAGTTCATCACCCTTTTGTGGGATCTCAAGCTGGAGGTGGGTCAGGCGGTGCGCAACGTGGCGGAGTGCATCGAGCAGGGCAAAGCCGACATCACGGTGGCCACCAACCTCATCGAGGCGCGCTACATCACCGGTCGCAAGGAGGGTTTCCGGCAACTCAAGGAGGCGACCGGTCCCCAGCACTTCTGGCCGAGCGAAGCCTTCTTTCGCGCCAAGCGCCAGGAGCAGGCGGAGCGGCACCAGCAGTTTCTCGGTACCGCCTACAAGCTGGAGCCGGATCTCAAGTGCAATCCGGGCGGCCTGCGCGACATTCAGACCCTCGCCTGGGTCGCCCGTCGCCACTTCGGCGCCACCACCCTGTTCGAGATGACCAGTCACGGCTTCCTCAACCGGGCCGAGTACCGCGAGCTGCTCGACTGCCAAAATTTCCTCTGGAAGGTGCGCTTTGCCCTGCACATGGCCATCAACAAGGGCGACAACCGCCTGCTGTTCGATCGCCAGCGTACCGTGGCCCAGATGCTGGGCTTCGAGGGGGAAGGCAACACGCCGATCGAGCAGATGATGAAGCGCTTCTACCAAACGGTGCGGCGGGTCGCCGAGCTCAACGAGATGCTGCTGCAGCTATTTGACGAGGCGATCCTTGGCAACAGCGCCATGGATGTGCGCCGCCTCTCCGACGAGTTCCAGCTCCGTGGCCGCCTCATTGATGCGGTAGACGCCGAACTGTTCGCCCGCGAGCCAGCCGCCATCCTGCGCCTCTTCTACCAGATGGCCCAACATCCCGAGATTGCAGGTATCCACTCCGCCACCCTGCGCCAGCTGCGCGAAGCGCGGCGCAAGCTCAACTGCTGGCTGCAGGATCTGCCGGAGTGCCGCCGCCTGTTCATGGCGCTGCTGCGCCACCCCAACGGCATCGGCCTGCCGATGAGCCTGATGCACAAATACGGCATTCTGGCGGCCTATCTGCCCCAGTGGAACCTCATCGTCGGCCAGATGCAGTTCGACATGTTCCACGCCTACACGGTCGATGAGCACACTCATCGGCTGCTCAAGAACATTCACGGCTTTCCCAACCCGGCCAACCGCCAGAGTCACCCGCTCTGCCACGAGGTGTTCACCCGGCTACGCAAACCGGAACTGCTCAGCATCGCCGCCCTGTTCCACGATATCGCCAAGGGGCGACGTGGCGATCATTCGGAACTTGGCGCCGTCGATGCGCTGGAATTCTGCCAGCTGCACGGCCTCGATCGCTACGAGAGCCGGCTGGTCGCCTGGCTGGTGCGCCACCATCTGCTGATGTCGGTCACCGCCCAGCGCCGCGATATCTATGACCCCGACGTGGTCACCGACTTTGCCCAGAAGGTGCGCGACGAGCAGCATCTCGACCTGCTCTACTGCCTCACCGTGGCCGATATCTGCGCCACCAACGACACACTGTGGAACGACTGGAAGGGCACCCTGCTGCGCGAGCTCTACTTCGCTACCCAGAAGGCGCTGCGCCAGGGGCTGGAGAACCCGCCCGACATGCGACTGCGCATTCGCGAGAACCAGCGTCAGGCCAAACAGCTGCTGGCGCAGCGCGACGTGCCGGAAGAGGCCATCAACCAGCTCTGGGGCGACTTCAAGGCCGATTACTTCCTGCGCCACAGCCCGGAACAGATCGCCTGGCACTGCCGCCATATCATCGAGCATGGCGACAACCCGGCGCCGCTGGTGCTGATCGGCAAACACCCGACCCGCGGTGGCAGCGAGGTGTTCATCTACTGCCGCGACACGCCGAACCTGTTTGCCACCGTCGCCTCGGCGCTGGATCAGAAGAACCTCAACATCCACGACGCCCAGATCATGAACTCGCGCAGCAACTTCGTGCTCGATACCTTCGTGGTGTTGGAACCGAACGGCGAGCCCATCAGCCCCAACCGCACCGCCACCATCAAGAAGGCGCTGGAGAAGGCGCTGCAGGAGCCAGGCAAGCTGGTGCTGCGCAACAAGCCGCTGTCGCGGCGCCACCGCCAGTTCAGCGTGCCGACCCGGGTGGTCTTCCTGCCCCATAAAGGGGAGAGCCGCCACACTTTGATGGAGCTGACCGCCCTCGATACTCCCGGCCTGCTGGCGCGGATCGGTGCAGTATTCCAGCAGTGTGGCCTGTCGCTGCACGCCGCCAAGATCGCCACCTTCGGCGAACGGGTCGAGGACTTTTTCAGTCTGACCAGCCTTGATGGCGAGCCATTGACGGCGGAGCAGCAACTGCAGTTGGAAGAGCGGCTGGTGCATCAGCTCAATCCGCAGCAATTTGTCATGGAGTGAGTGCAATCTGATTCGAAAGAGGCTGTTTTCACCTCCGTTTTCCCATACCAAACAAATGGTTGGATGGGAAATATGAAAGAAATGGTCGCTGGTCGGAAGAATTCCGGTCAGCCACTTAAAAACAGTCGGAAAAGTGTGATACAACAAACAGAATTTTTTAAAGGAAACCTGTCATGACCGAGTTGCAACAGATCATTGAAGCGGCCTTCGAGCGCCGCGACACCATTACCCCGAGCACTGTGGACAGCGCTACCAAATCCGCCATCCTGCAAGTCATTGAGCTGCTGGACTCCGGCAAGGCCCGGGTTGCCGAGAAGATCGCCGGTGAGTGGGTTGTTCATCAGTGGCTGAAGAAGGCGGTACTGCTCTCGTTCCGTATCAACGACAACGGCATCATCAAGGGTGACGACGCCCAGTACTACGACAAGGTTCCCCTCAAGTTCTCCAACTACACCGAAGAGCAGTTCAAGGCTGCCGGTGTACGCGTGGTGCCGCCGGCGACCGCCCGCAAAGGCTCCTTTATTGCACCCAACACTGTGCTGATGCCCTCTTACGTCAACATCGGCGCCTTCGTTGACGAAGGCACCATGGTCGACACCTGGGCTACCGTCGGTTCCTGCGCCCAGATCGGCAAAAACGTGCACCTCTCCGGCGGTGTCGGCATCGGTGGCGTACTGGAGCCGCTGCAGGCCAACCCGACCATCATCGAAGACAACTGCTTTATCGGTGCCCGCTCCGAAGTGGTTGAAGGGGTGATCGTCGAGGAAGGTTCCGTCATTTCCATGGGCGTCTTCATCGGCCAATCCACCCGCATCTATGACCGCGAAACTGGCGAAATCCACTACGGCCGCGTACCGGCTGGCTCCGTAGTCGTCTCCGGCTCCCTGCCCTCCAAGTGCGGCAAATACAGCCTCTACGCAGCGGTGATCGTCAAGAAGGTCGATGCCAAGACCCGTGCCAAAGTCGGCATCAACGCTCTGCTGCGCTCCATCGACGAGTAAGCAGTTTTGCTGCCATGATTTAAAGGGCGCCTGATGGCGCCCTTTTGATTTTGGCGCCGCTGTCACAGGCAAGCCATGAGGCTTCGGTTAAGATAGATGGGACAGGATCGTTTCAAACCGAGGAAGCCTGATGTACGAGAATCTCAAGAGCCTGGGGATCCAGGATCCCGCCTCCGTCGACAGCTACACCCTGCGCCAGGAGGCCAACCACGACATCCTCAAGATCTACTTCAAGAAGCAGAAGGGCGAGTTCTTCGCCAAGAGTGTCAAATTCAAATACCCGCGCCAGCGCAAAACCATGCTGGTCGACTCGGGCACCCATGAGTACAAGGATGTCACCGAGATCAACGCCAACCTGAAATACGTGGTGGACGAACTCGACAGCCTGACCCAGGGCGTTCATGTTCATGCCGACCCCGATATCAAACAGAAGATCCTCCGCGACCTGCGCCATCTGGAAAAAGTGGTGCAGAACAAGATCAGCGAAATCGAGCGGGATCTGGAGAAACTCTAACCCTCCCCCATTGCTTAAAGAGCGCCCGATGTGGCGCTCTTTTTATTGCCGCGTACCAGCAAGCTTCACGATGGACTCATTACCTGCGCCCAAACTGAATACAAAAAGAAGAGGGAGGCTTGCGCCTCCCTCTTCCGGAACCTGATGTCAGGCAACTGAATTAGTTGCTCTTCATCCAGATATCCATGTCGGTTTTCAGGTTGTCGGACTTGGTACCGAAGATGGCTTGTACGCCGGAACCAGCCACTACCACACCGGCAGCACCCAGTTTCTTCAGACCAGCCTGGTCAACCTTGGCTACATCTTTCACGCCAACACGCAGACGGGTGATGCAGGCATCCAGAGAAGCGATGTTCTCTTTACCACCGAAGGCAGCAACCAGAGCGGCAGACATTTCGTCTTTACCTTGGCCAACAGTGGACTCGGTGCTCTCGTCTTCACGACCCGGAGTTTTCAGGTTCATGGCACGGATAACGAAGCTGAACACCACGTAGTAGATGGCAGCGTATACCAGACCCAGACCAACCAGCAGCATCATGTGGCTGGCACGCGGGGACTGAACAACGAAGTCGATGAAACCGTTGGAGAAGGTGTGACCGTGAACGATACCCAGAGTGTTGGTCAACACGTAAGCCAGACCAGCCAGTACAGCGTGGATGGCGTACAGTACCGGAGCAACGAACAGGAAGGAGAACTCGATCGGCTCGGTAATACCGGTCAGGAAAGAGGTCAGGGCTGCAGAGGCCATGATGCCCACTACCTTGGCGCGGTTTTCCGGCTTGGCAGCGTGAGCGATGGCAAACGCAGCAGCAGGCAGACCGAACATTTTGAACAGGTAGCCACCAGCCAGCTGACCGAAGCCGTTACCGGCAGCGCGGGACGCGTCATCAGCGGTCAGGAAGCAGGTCATGATACCGTGAACAGTTTCACCGGCACCGTTGACGCAGGTACCAGCCTGATAGAAGAACGGTACGTTCCAGATGTGGTGCAGACCGAACGGGATCAGAGAACGCTCAACCACACCGTAGATACCGAAGGCCAGTACCGGGTTCTGGTTGGCAGCCCAGTCAGAGAAGGCACCGATAGCGCCACCTACAGGCGGCCAAATTACGGAGAGGATGACACCCAGACCGATAGAGAGGAAACCGGTGATGATGGGTACGGCACGCTTGCCGGCGAAGAAACCCAGATACTCGGGCAGCTGGATTTTGTAGAAGCGGTTGAAGGCCCAGGCAGCGATACCACCGGCCAGGATACCACCCAGCACACCGGTCTCGATGGTTTCAACACCCATCACAGGTGCCATTACCTTCAGAGTGGCGACCATGATGCCGTAGCCAACGATGGCAGACAGACCGGATACACCGTCGTTATTGGTAAAGCCAAGGGCTACACCCACTGCGAACAGCAGGGCCATCTGGCCAAATACGGAACCACCGGCCTGTTCCATCAACTGGGAAACAATTTCCGGCATCCAGCTGAAGTGGGCAGCACCCACCCCCAACAGAATACCTGCAACTGGCAGGACTGATACTGGCAGCATCAGCGCCTTACCAACCTTTTGCAGATTAGCGAAAGCATTTTTCAACATTGTGTGCGCTCCTGAATGGATTGTCGTCCCTGAACGATTTATTAGGATGAACCAACGACTCTTCATCGAAATATTATCGAATGGGGTTTGCTTATTTTGACCATCAGAATATAACCCAGCGGGTCGTAAATTTCTGCTTTCGATGGGAGTGGAATATTGATTTTGGAGGAGAGATCACAACTTGTTCTGGAGGCGGAATTACATATATTTGGTGAATGCAGCTCGGCACAATCACTCTATTACACTTAAATATAAACTACAGTTTCGCTTTGTATTTTTATCATTCCAAATAATGCACACCGAAACAACATGTAACTCAATGTAACAAGCCAATTCTCTATTATTACAGTCTACCGATTAAAAAGGCCTCCAACAAGGGAGGCCTTAATAAATATAGTGCTCACTCAAATTTGCTTGAGCTTATTTTTGCGAGCGCTTCACCGCATCGACAAATACCTGTTTCGCTTTGGTCGACCCGGCACGTTCGGCTTCATTGACCAGTTGCATCGCCTTGTCGATATCGCCCGCTTTCACCGCCTTCTCGATCTGGGATTGATAGAAGGCTTCGGTTTCACTCAGCATGGCCGGAACCGGTTTGGCAGGGGCTGTGGCTCTTGTTGCAACAGCCGCTGTGGTTGCCGTTGCTGCAGGAACAACCAGCTTGTTCGGGGCCGGATCGACGATCGGTGTGTTGGCATCGATCGCTTCCTGGTAAACCGGTTTGTAGAAGTTATCGCCGAGCTTGGTGGAGCTCATGTCTTCCACATCAATGCTAACCACACCCCAGGCAGAGTGAGGGATCAGCGGATCTTTGGCGCCATAATCCTGAACACTCAATGACTTGGCCATCATCTTGGAGGGGCTCATCGCTTGGGTGGTTTGGCTCAAAGTAGCCTGAGTGGTGTAAATCACCATGTAGGTTTCGTTGTTCGGGTTACCCACATAGGAACGGTCAATGGTAAAGACCCCTTCTACCCGATCACCATCCAGCATTCTGGCCGGCTTATAGGTAATGATGTCGGAACCAATAGTACGAGTCGGTTTGAACTGGGAGTCCAGCATCAATACAGTGGGGTTGAACAGGGTCTTGTCGATCAGACCTGCAACCGTAATTTTGAGATCGCCGGAATTGGTCGGCAGCTTGAACGCTGCATAATAACTCTTGCCTTCCGGGAAGTTGAACGCCGGAGAACTGCCATCAATGGCAATCACTTTTTTCTGCTCAGCGGCCAATGGCTGATACCGCAACTCGCTGATACTAGAGCAACATACAGTGACTGTGCCGAGTTGCTGCAGAGCGCTGGCACGGCTATCGAGGATACTCTTGTACTCCTGGGTGGGAGCAACTGTAGCCTCAAGAGACGCACACGCCGTCATCAGAGTGGAACACAAAATCGTCAACGCTACCTTGCTATATTTCATCTGCATACCCTACACGCCATCTTGAAAAAAAGAGCCCCCGACAAGCGGGGGCGACTTGATATCAGGTGATGGTGAGATTACCACCAAGCTTCGGCTTGTACACCGAAGTTCCAAGCATTGTCCTGCTTAACTCCGTTACTGTTTTCGCGGAAGTTACCATCTTGCTGCATATAAGAAGCAAACACGCGGATTTCCGGACGAGCCCAGAAGCTGGAACCAGCAGACCAAGCCTGAGCCAAAGTATATTTGGAACCGTCAGAGCTGGTTTTCACACCATTAACTTCTTTGTTGTCCTTGAAGTAGCCGACTTCTGCGATGGTCTTCATCACATCGTTCCACTTGTACATCGGACGTACAACTGCGGAGAAGGTATCCATGTCGGTAGTATCTTTGTCAAGGCCATTGGCTTGTGCATAAAGGATTTGGTGGCCAAACTCGACCTTATCACCTACCGGCAGCACACCCCAGTTGATCAGGCGGAAGCCGTCACCACTGGCGGCAGCTTGGCTCAAACCACTGCCTGAACCAGAACCATAATCAACACCTTGCTTAGCAAGACCATCAAGGAAATATTGGGCCACAGTTTTGTTGAAACCACCCAGCATGGATTGGGTCAGTTCAGCAGTGAACATATGGCCATCTTTGTAATCCGGATTCTGACGCTTTTGCTCATCAGTCAAATTGGCCTTGGCATAGTCGTAGCCAACTTCCAGAGAACCATCAGTCCAAAGCGGGATGCCAGCGTAACGGATATCGAAGGTATTGGTGTCTACACGATCATCAATTTTGATCTTGTTGCCTTTATCATCCAGCACATAGTTGCCATTTGCATCGAGACGATACTGAGTGTTGGCCTCTGTATCACCCTTATAGATAGCATCCCATGGATCATTGCGAACCACAGCCACAGACAGTTTGCCAGGACCCACTTCGATGTTTTCTACACCAGCACCAGCACCGGATACATCCCAGTAGTAGGTATCGGAGATATGGATATCATGACGCTGGTAGTAGCGCTTACCGGCCCAGAGGGTCTCGTTACCGCCAAACATATTTTTGGCTTGAACGTTGAACTGACGCAGGGCGAAGTCTGCATTATCACCGCCGGTACTTTCCCAGTCACGGCCTTGTTTACCTGCAACCATGGCAAACATGGAGTCTACGTAGAAGGTCTGGTTGTTCTTGTTGTAAACCTCTTGGCCCAACTGAACTTCAGAATAAGTTTCAGCTTCGTTACCAAGACGACCAACACGGTTCTTGCTCATAGTCTGCATGTCGCCGTTATCGGAAACACCGACACCGGAACGGAAGTAACCGTGGAAATCTACGGCAAAGGCGGCTTGGGAAGCCAGGGCGGCAGTAACAGCTGCAGCAATCGGGAGCCACTTCATTTTCATTGTCATATTCCTTATTTCCCGCTGTGAGGAGTGTGATCCTGAATATTTATCACCGGGCAATCCTGCTGGTGATAACCGAGGTCGATTATAGGGAGCACATATCGCGACAAATATGAACCGACTCACAAAATGGCGACAAATCGCTCGGCAAACGATCGCCTCACACCAATTCAGCTAAAAACCCAAAAAATAGACAACAACTCACCAACAAAATCAAAAAGGAAGCGATCAAGATCAATCTGAAACCGCTCTCATCAATTAATTCGCAACGAGATGAAAGTGAATATTTGATCACTCATTGGCAAAAACATGACTGAAATCGCTTTCATAATTGAACTTTTATTTTCCTGATATGTCTTGCTGCCTTTTAGAACGACACAAACAAGAAAACGGTGTCAGTGAGAAATATGTCGTCACTGTCAGTGCGGATATTTGATGAGCATGGGGAGAATAGCGTACAAATAATAATCCCCTGCCGAACCGGACAGGGGACTTATATGAAGCAAATTACAGCGTAATTTTGCGGCTATATATGCCAGCTTTTTAGCCAAGCCAGAGCGACCCGCTCCGGCTCATCGTGCAGGGTCGCATCCAGCTCAAGGCGAGGGACAACCGCTGCTGCCCCCAGCTCCTGCAACTGGCTATCCAGCCGACGGCCGGCGCCGCAAAAATGGTCGTAGCTGCTGTCCCCCATGGCGACCAGAGCGTACCGCAACCCCTTGAGCCAGGGGGCTCGCTCAGCCAGATCGGTAGCAAAGGGCTGCAGATTGGGGGGAATGTCCCCCTGCCCCGTAGTGGCGCTGACCAACAATAAAAAACGGCCGGGGTCGATATCCTCCAGCCGTGCCTCTTCATAAAGCGCTGTCTTGTGCCCTTGCCGTGTCAGCTCATCAGCCAGCGTCTCGGCCACCAGCATGGCCGCGCCATAGACGCTCCCCACCACGATATCGATCTGTGCCATCACCTGCTCCCTGCCATTTCAGTCGGATGATGAGCCACTTTATCGGCAAGATGGCGCCAGATGCAACCTGATGAAAATCAGTAGTCGCTCTCGCTGGCAGGCCAGCCCAGCTCGGCAAACAGGCGCAGCACATCCTGACCAAGCGGCGCCTGGATCCGCATCGGCACCTTGAGGATCGGGTGGGTAAAGCTCAGGGTGCGGGCCACCAGCAGCAGGCGCTCGCAGCCATAGTGTTCGCGGAAGAAGCGGTTATGACGGCCATCGCCGTGGGTGGTGTCGCCCACAATCGGGTGGAACAGATGATCCATATGACGGCGCAGCTGATGCTTGCGGCCGGTTTTCGGGAACAATCTGACCAGACTGTAGCGACTGGTGGGGTGTTTCTTGGAGACCGCATGGGGCAGCTCGACCCGATGCAGCCGGCGGAAGCTGGTGACCGCCTCCTGCGCCGGCCGATCCGGATTGCTCATGGCGTCGGCAATCTTGTCCAGCTGCTCTTTGAGGGGGTAGTCGATCACCCCCTGCTCGGGCGCCCAGCCGCGTACCAGCGCCAGATACTCCTTGTGCACCTGACGGTTGGCAAACGCCTCGGTCAGGGTACGGGCAACCGCCGGATCGAGGGCGAACAGCAGCACCCCAGAGGTGGGCCGGTCGAGACGATGAACCGGATAGACATGGCGACCACCGATCAGATCCCGAGTCATCTGCATGGCAAAGCGGGTCTCGGCCTTGTCGAGCCAGCTGCGATGCACCAACAGGCCGGAGGGCTTGTTGACCGCCACCAGCCACTCATCCTGATAGAGCAGGGTGAGCTGCAGCGCTTTCTCTTCTTTGCTCTGCTCGTCCATCATTGCTCGACCACTTTGCCGGAGAGCAGCAGGTCGAAGCGGGCGATCAGCCGCAGCAGGGCCTCCACCTCGGCCAGCTCCTCTTTATAGACTTCGCTGGCCATGGGATAGAGGGAGACGCTGCTCGGCAACGGCGCCTGCATCACCACCAGCTGCTCCATGCGCGGGATCAGCACGAACTGCAACCACTGGTCAAAGCTCAGGGTATCGACACAAAAAGGCAGGGTACTGGCCAGTGCCTCCTCGCCCGGATGCTCCGCCTGCCAGCGCTCGAGGCGCTGCAGCTCGGCCGTGAGTTCCCCCAGCAAGCCGGCGACCAGCAAATATTGATTCATATCGTGTACTTCCTCATCACCACAGGTTGATCCGGGATGGCGGCGCGCTTGCCGAGCAAGGCAACAACAAGACGCCAACCAGAGCGGCAGCCTTCGCAGCCAACCGCCCGTAAAAAAGGGCGATACTATACACCTCCTCCCGAGCCGCTGCCATGCAGAGATCCCGCCTCAGGCTCGCCATCAGAGCCGGAGCCAACGCTGGCTATCCGTGGCCATGGCCTTATAATCGGCCCGCATCATATTCAAGCCGGAGCTCTCCATGTCTGCGACGCCGACCGCCATCAATACTCTGACCGACTTTCTGACCCAGGCTGGCACTCAGTTCCAGCTGTTTGACATGGGCCGCCAGGTGCGGCCGCTGGCAAGCGACACCTTTGTGCGCATCGAACAGCAGCAAGAGCCCTACCCCTGGCCGCTGCAGCAACACGCCTGGCTCGGCGTCCACTTCTTCCAGCCGAGCGAATCGCGTCACTACCTCTGGTTCCTCAAGTTTGCTCTCGACGAGCGCGGCCTGCTCATCTCGAGCGGCCCCAAGCACTTCATGGATCAGGTGGTAGAGACGCTGGGCTACAAGCTGACCGGCGAGCTCGACGAAGAGAAAGCCAAGCGACTGGCTGACAACCCCTACACCTTCCGCCCGGCCGAGGCCAAGATGGCCAGCCTGCACGCCAAGCTGGCGCGCCAGCTGGAGCAGGCCCCGTCTGCCTATTACGAAGCGCTCTGCCACTATCTGGCAGCCCCCAACGACACCGGCTGGCAGACGCTGGGGCTGCAGGGTTTTGCCGATCTGGCGGAGCGGCTGCATGATGAGCGCAATCTGGCGCTGGTTTGCAAGGCGCTGCCCAAGCTGCCGCAAGAGCCGCTCTACGCCCTCTGCCAGAGTCTGGAGAGCGCCCCCTTGCCGCCAGCAGTGCAAGGCGCCCTGCTCGAGCGGATCGGCAAGGAGCAGGAGTGTGCCACGCCCAACCCGGAGACCCTGGCCTACCTCTGCCGCGCCATGGCCTCCTGCCCCGGCAGCGCGCTGCGTACCAACAAGCTGCTGACCCTGCTGCAAACCCAGCCGGGCCCGGCACTGCTGCTCGCTATCGCAGGCCGGCTCTGGCCCGATCTGAAGGATGCCAGACTGCTCGGCGACTATCTGGAACAGCTCGCCCTGCAACCGACCCGGTTCTTCAATCAGGTTTTTGCCGAGCTCGTCACTTTACCGGCCCTGCGCAATGATATGCTGGCCAGACTGCGTGACCCGGAACGCAGCGAGGAGCTGGGCAAGGCGATTGGCCGCCTGTTTGCCACTGCCTGATCTGCAGGCCCATTGGCCACGGTTTGGGAAACAAGGGAGCCTGGCCACAGGCTCCCGCTATCTGGCTGACAGCCAGCTCTGACAATCATCCGACAACAAGGAAGCTGCCTATGGGAGAGATGCTCGGAATTCTGGCGCTGATGGCGATAGCCGGCGCCTTCTGGCTGCAACGCCGTCAGGCCGAACTGGCGTGGCAATATATGCGCCGCTACTGCCAGCACCACGACCTGCAACTGCTGTCGCTGGCCCGCAGCCGCCGTGAAGTGGCCGGCAAACCGCTCAGGCTGCTCACCCACTACCAGTTCGAGTTCTCCAGCGATGGCGAGAGCCACTATCAGGGCACCCTCAAGATGCAGGGCCTGCACGTTATCGGCGTCGAGCTGCCGCCCCATCGCATTCCCACGGTTTAACATCCCCTTGCTCCATCACCCGGCCTGCTTATCCCCCTCCCCACCCGGGTCGGGGCCGGCAAGCCATATGGCACAGATCGGACGAACCCTTCTGGTGAGCACAAACGGCATGCTGGATGCCGTCAGCTATGCGCTTCCCTCGCTATAAGCTGGAATTGGGTCATTTTCCTAAAACCCATAAATTTTGTTTATAGCGATCAAGCCGGGCCATCTCTCCTCTCTCCAGCCCTCGTCATAAGCGGCGCAATGCCCCCTCCGCCATCAGGATCAAACCCCGACCCGCAGCGGGGGAAAAAATCCGCCTGTCTATAATCTCAGGGATTAGCCAAGGGAGAGACGAGATGGCCCCCCTGCACCACGATTTACCCGCCCTGTTCGCCCAGCTCGGCATGGCCAACGACGAGTTGAGCCTCTATCGATTCGTCCACGAGCATCATCTCGACAACGAGACCCTGCTGCCGGAAGCGCAGTTCTGGAGCGCAGCCCAGGCCAGCTTTCTGCGCGATGCCCTGTGGCACGACTCCGACTGGTGCGAGGCGATCGACCAGCTCGACCTGATGCTGCGCCAGCCCCGCTGAGCCCTCCCCTTTTATCCCCTGCGGGCTTTGGTTAAGATCCCGCCCCGACCAGCCACTTTGGCCCCCTCATCCACCCATTCAGCAG